>JADGPC010000465.1 GCA_017882645.1 Streptosporangiales bacterium
ACCGGGAGCCCGTCTCGCCGCCCGGGGTCTCCCGGCGGCGTCCCGCTTAGGTCTATCATTCCCGCCAGACCGACCTAGGGAGCGCGTCATGGCGAGGCAGACGACCGGCATCATGGCAGCGGTGGCGCTGGCGATCGGAGCAGGCGGCCCGCTGGCCGTCGCGGCGGCCAGCACGGCGGGCGCCGCGACCACGGCCAGTGCCGCGGCCAGGGCCAGCACCCGTGCTGACGCCGGCGGTATCCGGCCGCCGGTGCCGGCCGGCCGGTTGCGGATAGCCGGAGACCTGCGCGACGGCGGCGCGGTCACGGCCAGCGGGCTGACCTGGCGACCGGGACGGCTGCCGGCCGGCGACCGGCTGCTCAGCTTCGAGGTCGCCTACGCCTGGCAGGCCTGCCGCGGCGGGAGCTGCTCGGCCGGGGCGGACTCGACGGCCACGCCCTTCGCCGCGCGCCGCTACGTAGTCGGCCACGCCGACGTCGGCCGCCTCCTCCGGGTCACCGAGACCGCAACCGAGGTGGTGCAGCCCCGCGCGGCCGCGTTCACGTTCAGGGTGGTCCACGCGGCCAGGACCGTCACGACGGCCGCGGCGGCCGCGGGCTACCCGCGCGGCCGCCGCCCGGTGAGCGAGTTCGTCAACGGCCTGCCCGAGGCGCGGACCGGGTCAGATCAGGAGTACTTCCAGGTCGACCCCGCGCACTACAGTTCCGCGGACGGCCCTGTTGTGCAGAAATTCAGGATCGACCACGGAACCTGGCAGGCCATGCCGCAGCGGCGGGTGTTCTTCACCGGGACGCTGCGTGCCGGCCGGCACCGGGTCACCGTGCTGACCTCCGATGCGGCCGGGCGGACCAGGCTCAGCTTCGGGTGGCGGGTGGTCAGGCTGCCCGCGCCACTGTCGTGCCGCGGCACCTGCTGGTATCCGCCGCACTTGAACAAGGCCGGGCGCCCGATGCGCTGGGACTGGCAGATCGGCCGCACCTTCCCGCGGCAGCGCACCGGCAGGCGCGCGGTCGACATCTACGACATCGACGGCTTCCTGACCACGAAGGCGCAGGTCCGCCGGATCCGCACCGCGTGGCAGGCCAGCACCCTCGCCCATCCGCGTACGGTCTGCTACCTGGACCTGGCCTGGGAGGATTACCGCCCGGACGGCACCCCGGGGCCGGGCGGACTGTTCCCCGCGGCCGCGCTCGGCAAGATCTACTTCGGCTACCCGCAGGAGCGCTGGGTCGACTTCCGCCAGCTCGACGCGCTCAAGCCGATGCTGAACGAGCGGATCTCGATGTGCGCGCGCAAGGGATTCGACGCGGTCGAGCTCGACGACATCGACAGCTTCTCACCGCCATCCACGACCGGTTTCGACCTGACGCCCGGAGACGCCAGGAACTACCTCGCTTACGCGTTCAACCTGATCCACGCCCGCGGGATGACGGCCATGTGGAAGAACAACCCGAGCCTGGCCCGGTGGGGCGTCAGGTACGCCGACGGCGCGGTGGTCGAGGAATGCTACGTCTACCACGAATGCGGCAGCTGGCACGTGTTCACCGCCGACCGGACGAAGGCGCAGCCGACCGGGAAGTGGGTCGGCGAGGCGGAGTACGGGTCCGATCACTACGTCTGCAATCCGGGCCAGCGCTGCGCGCACCGGCGGTCGTTCGCCACGTTCTGCCGCGTCGAGTACGCCGGGCCCAACGGCTACGCCGCGGTCAAGTTCGACGTCGACCTGAACGGCAAGGTGTTCCTCCCCTGCCCGCGCGGCACCTGATTGACGGGCTTGGCGGCGCTTGTTACTTATGAGCAGTACGGGGTTCCGCCCTCAGTCGCCAGCGGAGTCGACTCCATGCCCCGGGCCGGCAGCTATTCCGACGGCTCCTGCCTGCAGAGCGCGGGCTTCTCCAGCGTGATGGAGACCTGCGTCCTCTCGTCGACCAGCAAGTGCGTCAGCGCGCTGCAGGCGGCCGAGAGCGAGGCTACCTTCCTGCCCTGATCTCCGTCACCGGCTGACGACCAGGCCGGGCCTGGCTACCCCTGGTAGAAGGCGTCCACGCTGGTGAGCACCTCGTCCAGGATGGCCAGGCCCTCCTTGGCCTCGGCGTCGGAGATCGTGCACGGCGGCACCACGTGCAGCCGGTTGTAGTTGGTGAAGGTCAGCAGGCCCTTCGCCCTGGCCTGGGCGGCGAGGGTCGCCATCGCCTCGGACGCTCCGCCGTACGGCGCGAGCATGGCCCTGGTCTCCCGGTTCGACACCAGGTCGAGGGCCCAGAACACGCCCAGGCCGCGGACCTCGCCGATCACCGGATGCCGGCTGGCCAGCTCGGCCAGGCCGGGCCCGAGGGTCTGCGCCCCGATCCTGGCCGCATTCTCGACGATTCCCTCGTCGCGCATCGCGTCGATAGTCGCCACGATCGAGGCGCTGGCCAGCGGATGCCCGGAGTAGGTGAGGCCGCCGGGAAACACCCGCTCGTCGAAGGTCGCCGCGATCGGATCGGAGATGATCACGCCGCCGATCGGCACGTAGCCCGAGTTGGAGCCCTTGGCGAAGGTGATCAGGTCCGGCACCGCGCCGTGCTGGCTGAACGCGAACCAGCTGCCGGCCCGGCCGAAGCCGCACATCACCTCGTCGGCGATCCAGACGATGCCGTACTTGTCGGCCAGGGCCCGGACTCCGGCCAGGTAGCCGCGCGGCGGCACGAGCACGCCGGCGGTGCCGACGATGCTCTCGATCAGGATCGCGGCGATCGTGGCCGGTCCCTCGAACTGGATGACCTGCTCGAGATGCTCGAGCGCGCGCTGGCATTCCTCGGCGTCCGTGGCGGCCCAGAAGGACGACCGGTACAGGTACGGGCCGAAGAAGTGCACGTGGCCGGTGGCGTACTCGTTCGGCCATCGCCGCGGGTCCCCGGTCGAGGTGATCGCGGCGCCGGTATTGCCGTGGTAGGAGCGGTAGAAGCTGAGCACCTTGTCGCGGCCGGTGTGCAGCCTGGCCATCCGGATCGCGTTCTCGTTCGCGTCGGCACCGCCGTTGGTGAAGAACACCTTGCTGAAGCCGTCGGGCGCCAGGTCGATCAGCCGCTGCGCCGCCTGCCCGCGCGCCTCGTTGGCGTACTGGGGCGCGATGGTGGTCAGCTTCGCCGCCTGCTCGGCGATCGCCCGCACGACGCGGGGATGCTGGTGCCCGATGTTGGTGTTCACCAGCTGGCTGGAGAAGTCGAGGTAGCGGTTCCCGTCGAAGTCCCAGACATACGAGCCCTGGCCGCCCGCTATCACGAGCGGCTTCAGGGCCTTCTGCGCTGACCAGGAATGGAAGACGTGGGCCCGGTCCGCTGCGTAGACAGCGGCACCGCGGGCGGGGTCGGGCGCGAACTCAGTCATGATCGTCTCTCCTGTCACCGGGCCGCCGGCCGTTACTGGTTCACCGGGAAGCCGAGGTTCACGCCGCCGTGGCTGGGATCGAGCCAGCGCGAGGTGATCGCCTTGCCCCTGGTGTAGAAGTGCACGCCCTCGGTGCCGTGCACATGAGTGTCGCCGAACAGGGAGGCCTTCCAGCCGCCGAAGCTGTAGAACGCCATCGGAACCGGGATCGGCACGTTGATGCCGACCATGCCGACCTCGACCTCATGGGTGAACTTCCGCGCCGCTCCCCCGTCGTTGGTGAAGATCGCGGTGCCATTGCCGTACGGGTTGGCGTTGACGACGCCGAGCGCCTCCTCATACGACCCGGTCCGCACCACGGACAGGACCGGGCCGAAGATCTCGTCCAGATAGCAGCTCATGGCGGGCCTGACCTGATCGAGGACGCTCGGGCCGAGCCAGAAGCCGTCGGCGGCCCCGCCGGTGACCGGGTGGGTGCGCCCGTCGACCGCCAGCACGGCGCCGTCCGCCACGCCGGCGTCCAGGTAGGAGGCGACCTTGTCCCGGTGCGCCCTGGTCACCAGCGGCCCCATCTCCGACTCCGGCTGGTCACCAGGGCCGACCTTCAGCTTCGCCACCCGCTCGCCGATCTTGGCGACCAGCTCGTCGCCGATCGGGTCGACGGCGACCAGCACCGAGATCGCCATGCAGCGCTCGCCCGCCGAGCCGAACCCGGCCGAGACGGCAGCGTCGGCGGCCAGGTCGAGGTCGGCGTCGGGAAGCACGACCATGTGGTTCTTGGCCCCGCCGAGAGCCTGGACTCGCTTGCCTGCGGCTGTCCCGACTTCCGACACATAACGGGCCACCGGGGTCGATCCGACGAAGCTGACGGCTCGGACGCCGGGGTGGATCAGCAGGGCGTCAACCGCCTCCTTGCCGCCGTGCACGACGTTGAAGACGCCGTCGGGCAGGCCCGCCTCGGCGAGCAGCTCGGCGATCCGCAGCGAGGCCGACGGGTCTTTCTCCGACGGCTTCAGGATGAAGGTGTTGCCGGCCGCGATGGCGATCGGGAACATCCACATCGGCACCATGGCCGGGAAGTTGAACGGGGTGATCCCGACGACGACACCAAGCGGCTGCCGGATCGAGTAGGCGTCCACGCCGGTGGAGACGTTCTCCGAGAACGCGCCCTTAACCAGGTGCGGGATGCCGCAGGCGAACTCGACGACCTCGAGGCCGCGGGCCACCTCGCCGGCCGCGTCGGAGGCGACCTTGCCGTGCTCCGCGCTGATCAGCCCGGCCAGCTCGGCCTGGTGCTGGCGGACAAGCTCGCGGAACGCGAACATGACCGAGGCCCGCTTGACCAGCGATGTCTCGCGCCACGCGGGGAACGCGGCGGCGGCCGCGTTGACCGCGGCGTCCACCTCGGCGGCGGTCGCGAAGTCCACGGTTCCGGTGACCTGGCCGGTGGCCGGGTTGTAGATGTCACCGCGGCGGGCCGGCTCGGCGCCCGTCCACGGCTTGCCGCCGATCCAGTGCGTGCAGTGCTTGCCGGCTCGCTTCTCCGCGCCCGGCGCTTCGCTCGCGTGCTTCCCTGCTGATGCCCGTGTCATCGCTCATCCTCCCGCGCCGCTGCTTCCCCAGGCCAGTCTGCTCCTGCCAGGAATCGCGGCCAAGTTACGGAATGTAAGATCGCGAGAGTAGAGCTGACATGTTGTCAGTGCCGTGTTTCCTCGTTGCTGTCATCCGGGGGTTGTGGCCGTGCTGCCGACCGTCGCCGACGTTCTCGCGCTCGACCCGGTCCGGCGCGGCGCGCCTCGCGTCATCACCGGCGCCGACCTGCTCGGCACCCCGGTCCGCTGGGTGCACGTGATCGAGCTGGCCGAGGCAGGCCACCTGCTCCGCGGCGGCGAGCTCGTGCTGTCGACCGGGATCGCGCTGCCACCCGATGCCGACGGGCTGGCCAGGTACGTGGCCGGGCTGGCCACGGCCGGGGTCAGCGCGCTGGCGGTGGAGCTTGGCGCCCGGTACGTCCGCGAGCTGCCGCGCGCCCTGGTCACTGCGGCGGTGGTGCACAAGCTGCCGCTGATCGTGCTGGAGCGGGAGACCCAGTTCATCGCGATCACCGAGGCGGTGCACGCTCAGATCCTCGACGCCCAGGTCGCGGAGCTGCGCGCGGCGCAGCGGCTGCACCGGGTGTTCACCGACCTGGCGGTGGCCGGCGTAGATCAAGACGAGATCGTCAGTCAGGCGAGCGCGCTCGCCGGGACCCCGGTGATCCTGGCCGACCTCGCGCACCGGGTCCTGGCCTGCGCTCCGGCCGGCCAGGAGGTCGCCGCCCTGCTGGCCGGCTTCGCCGGGCGCTCGAGAGCGGCGGTCGTGGCTGGCCGGATCGGCTTCGACCCGGCCTCCGGCTGGCTGGTGGCCACGGTAGGCGGCCGGGGCGTGGACTGGGGGCGGCTGATCTTCGTCCTGCCAGGGCCGCCGGACGCGGGCACGTCGGTCATCGCCGAGCGGGCGGTGACCACGCTCGCCCTGGCCCGCCTGGTCCGTTCCAGCCAGGCCAGTGCCAGCCAGGCCAGTGCCGGGCGGTTCGGCGGGTTCAGCGGCGGGCCGTGGCCGGAGAGTCCGGAGCGGGCCGCGCACCGCTCGCTGCTGGCCAGCCTGGCCCGTCCCGGCTACGCCGATCCGGACGACCTGGCGGCCCGGCTCACCGCCCTCGGCGTGCCGCTGGCCGGCCGCCGCCTGCTGCCCGTCGTCGTCTGGCTGCCCGAGCGCGACGGGCCTGACCGTCACAGCGCCCGGATGGACGCTCACCCGGCCCGGCCGCGGGCTGTGACCGAGGCGCTGGCGGCAGCCTGCGCCGACGTCGGCGTGCCCGCGATCTGCGGAACGCTCGACGATCACCGGTCCGGCGCGCTCCTCGCCCTGCCCGCTGGCGCTGGTGAAGATGACACGCTGACCCGGCTGGCCGGGCGGCTGCGCGCCAGTGCCGTCGGTCCGGCTGTCGTGATCGGCGTCGGCCCGGCGGCGGTTACCGTGGCTCAGGCACGGCACTCTATCCGGGACGCCGTCGAAGCGGCCGGCCTCGCCGCAGCGAACCGCTCTGGCCGGCTCTATGTCCGGCTGGATGACCTGAGGCTTGCGGGTCTGCTCTACCAGCTGCGCGATGACCCGCGCGTGCTCGCTTTCGCTGAGCGAGAGCTCGGTCCGCTGCTGGCGCACGACGAGCGTGCCGGAACAATCCTGGTCCAGGTGCTGGCCAGTTACCTGGCGGCAGGCGGCAACAAGGCCGAGGCAGCCTCGCGAGCGGGCCTGGCCAGGCCGACCATCTACGAGCGCCTCCGCCAGATCGAGGAACTATGCCAGGTGTCGGTCGACAGCGCCGAATCGCGCGTCGCCCTGCACGCTGCCCTCATCGTCTTGCGCGAGCGCGGTGACGTGGCCTTCTAGCGAACGACGGTTGCCGCTAGGATGCCGCCAGGCCGGATGAAGCTCCGGCGGGCCGCGAGCCCGAACCGCCCCCATGGCTAATGGCTTCTACCGGGAGTGCACCTCCTGGCAGTAGCCGTTGCCCGCTCCTGCCAGGACGACCTGACAGGAGCTGCAGTGAACGTCTACTACGTCGCGGCCATCTGGGTGGGGATGGCCCTGCTCGCATCGGTCATCAGCATCAGGATCGCGATACCGGTCGCGCTGGTGGAGATCGTCGTCGGAGCACTGGCCGGGAACATCCCCGGCATCGAGCAGCACATCAGCCAGCCCGAATTTGTTACCTTCCTGGCCAGCACCGGCTCGCTGGTGCTCACCTTCCTGGCCGGGGCGGAGATCGATCCGGTATCCCTGCGCGGGCACTGGAAGGCGAGCGTGTCCATCGGGTTCGTCTCTTTCCTGCTGCCGTTCCTGGCCGCGTTCTCGTTCTGCCTGCTGGTGCTCGGATGGACCCTGCACGCGGCCGAAATTGGCGGCGTGGCACTGAGCACGACCTCGGTCGCCGTGATCTACGCGGTCATGGTGGAGACCGGGCTGAACCGCCGCGACCTCGGCAAGCTCATCCTCGCGGCATGCTTCGTCACTGACCTGGGCACCGTGCTGGCCCTCGGCGGGCTGTTCGCGTCCTACGACTGGCTGCTCATCGTCTTCGTCGCGGTCTGTGCCGTCACGCTAGTGCTCCTGCCGCGGCTGGTCCGACTGGCCACCGCGCGACTCGGGCACCGGGTATCCGAGCCGGAGATCAAGCTTCTGCTAGTGATCCTGCTCGGGCTGGGCGGTCTGGCGACCCAGGCCGGAAGTGAGGCAGTCCTTCCCGCTTACGTCGGCGGACTGGTCGTCGCCGGGGTGTTCCTGCATGATCGCGTCCTGATGGACCGGCTGCGCTCGATCGCCTTCGCGCTGCTCACCCCGTTCTTCTTCCTGCGGGCCGGTACCTTGATCTCCGCTCCGGCACTGGTATCGGGCGCCGGCGTGATCGGGCTCCTGCTGCTGGTCAAGCTGGCCGCCAAGCTGGCCGGCGTCTGGCCGGTGGCAACCGCCTTCCGGCTGCCGCGGCGGGAACGCACCTACACCACCCTGCTGATGGCCACCGGCCTCACGTTCGGCTCGATCGCGGCGCTGTTCGGCTTCACCCATCACCTGATCGACAAGACTCAGTACACCGAGCTCGTCACGGTCGTCATCCTGTCCGCTTTCGTGCCGACGCTGATCGCCCAGCAGCTTTTCCGGCCTCAGATCATCGACGCCGACGAGGAGGAAGCACTCGGCGAGGAAGACCTCTCGATCATCCACCGCCGGCCCGGCTCGCGGGCTCCGGCGACGGGCCAGCCGGACCAGCAGGCGCCGGCGGATGAGCCCGCACCCTGACCGCCAGGGAGCGCGCGGCCGTCAGCCGCCGTCCGGCGGCCTGGGCCGTCAGCACGGCGGCCAGCACGGCCGCGGCCACGATCCCGTCCAGCCAGAAGTGATTCGCCGTCACGACCACCGCGATGGTGGTGAGCACCGGATACGCGACGGCGAGCCAGCGCCAGCGGGACCGGGTGACCGCGATGATCGCGACCGCGACCAGGATGGCCCAGCCGACGTGCACGGACGGCATGGCGGACAGCTGGTCAGCTTCGAACCCGCCCGTGGCCGAGTAGACCGACTGCCCGTAGACGGCCGCCGTGTCCACCATCCCGATCCCAGGCAGCAGCCGCGGTGGTGCGACCGGAATCAGCTGGATCAGCAGGCAGAGCCCCGTGAAGGCGACCAGCGTGGTCCTGCACTGGCCGGAGCGGTCACGGTGCCGGATGAACAGCCAGCTCATGCAGCCGATCAGCACGGGGAAATGGAGCAGGTCGTAGTAGAAATCGAAGAACTGCACAACAGCCGGATGGGGCAGCACCAGCCGCTGCAGGCTGGCCTCGCTGGGCAGGTGCAGCACGCGTTCTGC
>JADGPC010000466.1 GCA_017882645.1 Streptosporangiales bacterium
CGTAGGCGAGCGTGATCTCCAGGGCGCGCTCGGCCAGGCCGACCTGCTCGGACGCCAGCATCGCGGCACCAGCCAGCAGCGCCGCCGCCACGGCCAGCTCGGCCTGCGGTCCTGCGGCGATCCGCCTGGCCGCCGCGTTGTCGAGCGATAGGTCACCGAGCTGCCTGGTCATGTCCAGCGAGACCACCGGCGGCAGCCGCACGCCAGGATCGTCCGCGCGGACCAGGAACAGCCCGTGCGGAACGCCGTCGGCCGGGACGATCAGCACGTCGGCCGGCAGCGCGTCGGCTAGGCCCGCGACCGAGCCAGAGAGCCGGTACATCCCGTCCGCGTCGCCCTCGGCGGCGGGCCCGATCCGCACCGTCGGCTCCGGCCTTGCCCCGGGCATCGAGGCGAACGGCACGGCGAGCGCCGCGGTAGTGGTCCCGGCGGCCAGGTCGGCCAGCAGCTCGCCGGCCGGTGCCGATCCCGGCTCGCCGGCTTCGAGCACCGACAGCAGCGCAACCGAGGCGACCACGGAGCTGCCCAGATAGGGAACCGGCGCAACCGACCGGCCGGCTTCCTCGGCCACGACGGCCGCCTCGCGGAACGACGCGTCCGCGCCGCCCAGCGACTCGGGGATCAGCAGCCCCGCGCAGCCAACGTCGGCCGCGAGCGTGCGCCACAGCGCGGTGTCGTACGTCTGCTCGCTCTCGGTCCTGGCCAGGACGCTGCTGAACGCCGCCCGGTCCTCGAGCACCGACCGCACGGCGGAGCGCAGCTCGATCTCGTGCTCGCTGTAGATCATGTCGGGCAGCCGCGTGCTGCCGCCCGCCTCGGGCGGCGCGGCCTGGGCCGCGGTCGTCGGCTGCTGGCTCACCGGGGCAGGTCCTTCCATGGCTTGTCCTTGTCCAGCCGGATCTCCGGCGGCAGCCCGAGTACCCGCTCGGCCACGATGTTGCGCAGGATCTCCGAGGTCCCGCCCTCGATCGAGTTTCCCTTCGAGCGCAGGAACCGGTAGCCGGCGTCGCGGCCGAAGAAGTCGGCGCCGTCGGGCCTGCGCATCGTCCAGTCGCCGTACCGCAGCCCGTCCGTGCCGTTCAGCTCGACCTCGAAGTCGGCGATCTCCTGGTTCAGCCGGGCGAACACGAGCTTGGCCCCGGCGCCCTCAGGACCGGGCTGGCCCGCGGCCAGCTGCTGGCGCAGCCGCTCCCCCGCCAGCCGGGAGACCTCGGCCGCGGCCCACAGCCGCAGCAGCTTGTCGTGCAGCCCGGGGGTGCGCAGCTCCGGGTGCTCGCGCCAGGTCGTGGCGGAGACCCCGATCATGCCGCCTTCCCGCGGGAACGTGAACGCGCCGAGCGCGACCCGCTCGTTGTTCAGCGTCGCGGTGGAGACCGCCCAGCCCTGGCCGACCTCGCCGATCCGGTCCGCGTCGGGAATGACCACGTCGGTCAGGAAGACCTCGTTGAACTCCGCCTCGCCCGTCGCCTGCCGCAGCGGCCTGACGTCGACTCCGGGCGCCTTCATGTCCACGCTGAAGTAGGTCAGTCCCTTGTGCTTGGGCTGGTCGGGATCGGTCCTGGTGACCAGGATGGCGCGGCTGGCGACGTGCGCCGACGAGGTCCAGACCTTCTGACCGTTGACGACCCAGTGGTCACCGTCGCGTACCGCGCGAGTGCCCAGGTTGGCCAGGTCGGACCCGGCGCCGGGCTCGCTGAACAGCTGGCACCAGATCTCCTCGCCGGTCCACAGCGGCTTCAGCCAGCGCATCTTCTGCTGATCCGAGCCGAAGGCGAGGATCGTCGGGGCGGCCATCCCCAGCCCGATGCCGTTACGCTCCGGCCGGTTGGTCGGCGCGCCGGCCGCCGCGAACTCCGCGTCCACGACCTTCTGCAGGGTCCGCGGCAGGCCCTGACCGCCCAGCCCGGCCGGGTAGTGCACCCAGGCCAGCCCGGCGTCGAATCTCGCCCGGACGAACTCCAGCCGCTCAGTGGTGGCCGGGTCGTGCGCCGCGAGGAAATCCCTGACCTGAACCCGCAGGCCCTCGGCGGTCGCCTGGCCGTCCGTCGGCCCGGCCTTGTCCAGCCCGGCATTGTCTAGCCCGGTGTTGTCTAGCACAGGGGCCCGCCCGCCACGTAGATCACCTGTCCCGAGACGAAGCCCGCACCCTCGCTGGCCAGGAACGAGGCCAGGTGCGCGACGTCCTCGGGCTGCCCGACCCGGCGCACCGGGATCTGCGACGCGGCGCCCTTGGCGAAGTCCTCGAACGGCACGCCGATCCTGGCCGCCGTCGCGGCGGTCATGTCGGTGGCGATGAATCCGGGCGCGATCGCGTTCGCGGTGACGCCGAACGGGCCGAGCTCGATGGCCAGCGTCTTGGTGAAGCCCTGCAGGCCGGCCTTGGCCGCGGAGTAGTTGACCTGGCCGCGATTGCCGAGCGCGGAACTCGACGACAGGTTGATGATCCGGCCGAACTTCTGCTCCACCATGTGCTTCTGCGCGGCCTTGCTCATCAGGAACGCCCCGCGCAGGTGCA
>JADGPC010000073.1 GCA_017882645.1 Streptosporangiales bacterium
AGCAGGCCCAGAATCCCGCGGCCGCGCGGCAGCTCGCCGATCTGCGCCACCACGCCGTCGGCTATCCCGGCATGCACGAACTGCTCAAGCTGCCCGTCCCGGCCGACGACCCCGAGCGCGGCGTAGCGGGCGCCGAGCAGATCCCGCGCAGCGTCCACAATCCGGCGGAGTACCACTGGCAGGCTCAGGTCCGCGGCAACCGCCGCGTTCGCGCGCAGCAGGCCGCGCAGCCGCCCCTGCGTGGCCAGCACATCATCAGCGCGATGGATCAGCTGCTCCAGCAGCTCATCGAGCTCCAGCCGGGGCACATCGGGAAAGCTCAGCTCGCCGTCGTGCTCCGGCACTGCCCCGTCATGCTGTCCCGATGCACCCATGGTCCTTTACCGGATCTTTGCCATCTGCACCTACTGTAACCCGTGAGCATGAACGCCGATAGAACGCGAGGTGGCCAGACGCGCCGGCGCGGCGCGCGCCTTAAGTCCCGGAATCACGCGTCAGGCTGGGGAGCAGTACCTCGTCCACGAGCGCGCGGACGGTGTCGGACGTCGGAGCGCGCCCCGGCACCATCGACCGGAAAACCAGGTAGCCGGGGAGCACGTCCCAGATCTCGTCGCTGATCACATCGGGCCGGATCTCGCCGCGGTCGACAGCGTTCCGGAGCACCTGGTGGATCAGGGCTCGCCGCTCGTGGAAGAACTCCTGCTCGAAGACGGCCCGCAGGCGCTCGCTGCGCTGGATTTCCGGCAGCATTCCCGCGATCGCGCTGCCATGCAGCCGCGCCTGCTCGGTGATCAGCTCGCCCAGCCGCAGGAGGTCGCCGCGCAGGCTGCCGGTATCCGGCGGCCTGGCGACCTGGCGGACCCCGTGGCTGAAGGCCGCGACGACGAGATCGGCTTTCGACGGCCACCGCCGGTAGACCGTGGCCTTGCTCGCATGCGCCCGGGCCGCCACCTCGTCGACGGTCAGCCGGTCGTATCCGCTCTCCCGCAGCAGTTCCAGGGTGACGGCCAGCAGTTCCTCCTCCCGGGCGGTGAACTCGGTGACCTGCGGAGGAACTGGCATGACCATGACCTAACCATAGAGCCAGGCGGACGGGAGCCGGACGCACTTGCCAACAGTACGGTACAGTACCGTACTGTGCTCTTAGAGGATACCGAGATCATCGTCATCGCGGCCGATGGGAAAGCCATGAATCAGTCAGCCGAAGCAGGAACGCACGACCAGGCGCGCGGCGAGCCGCGCGGGACAAGCAGGCCGGCGGCGGCGCCCGCGCACCGGTGGATCGTCCTGGCCATCATCGGCACGGCCCAGCTGATGGTGGTGCTGGACACCACGATCGTGAACATCGCCTTGCCGTCCGCGCAGCGGGACCTCGGCTTCAGCGTCGACAGCAGGCAGTGGGTCATCACCGCGTACGCGCTGGCCTTCGGCAGCCTGCTGCTTCTCGGCGGACGCCTGTCCGACCTGTTCGGCAGGCGCCGCACGCTGGTGGTCGGGCTACTCGGCTTCTCCGGCGCCTCGGCCATCGGCGGCGCGGCCCAGAGCTTCGGGATGCTGGTCGCGGCCCGATCCCTGCAGGGGGCGTTCGCCGCGGTGCTGGCGCCGGCCGCGCTGTCCACCCTGAACGTCACCTTCGCCCAGGGCCGCGAGCGGGCCCGTGCGTTCGGCGTCTACGCGGCGATCGCGGGCGGCGGCTCGGTCGTCGGGCTCATCGTCGGCGGCATGCTGACCGAGTGGCTGTCGTGGCGCTGGTGCCTGTACGTCAACCTGGTCTTCGCCATCCCCGCGGCCCTGGCGGTGCTCGTCTACCTGCGCGCCAGTAACAACTCTCAGGCCAGGATCCGGCTCGACCTGCCCGGCGTCCTGACTGCCTCTGGTGGCCTGTTCTGCCTGGTCTACGGCCTGTCGAATGCCGAGCAGCACGGCTGGGGAGCGCAGCTCACGGTCATCATGCTGGTCGCCAGCGGCCTGCTGCTGATCGGGTTCGTCGTGGTCGAGTCCCGGGTCTCCGAGCCGCTGCTGCCGCTCCGGGTGCTTGCCGACCGCAACCGCGGCGCCTCGTACCTGTCGATCGTCCTGGCCTTCTCATCCGTCTTCGGCATCTTCCTGTTCCTGACCTACTACCTGCAGGAGGGGCTCGGGTACAGCCCGCTGAAGACCGGCCTGGCGTTCCTGCCGCTGTCGGCCGGCATCATCGCCTCGTCTGGGCTGTCGAACACCCGGCTGATGCCGCGGCTTGGCCCGCGACCGCTCATTCCGGCCGGAATGATCATCGCGGCCGGCGGGATGGCCTGGCTGTCTCAGCTTTCGGTCAGCTCGACCTATGCCAGCAGCGTGCTGGGGCCGATCATCGTCCTCGGCGTCGGCATGGGCATGATCATTGCCCCTTCGATTAACACAGCTACGGCGGGCATCGAGCAAGCGGACGCCGGCGTCGGCTCGGCGATGGTCAATACGAGCCAGCAGGTCGGCGGGGCGGCCGGCACGGCCGTGCTGTCGACCATCTTCACCACCGCGCTGGCCACCTACCTCGCGTCGCATCCGGCCAGCCCGCAGCTGCGGTTCGCAGCGTCCGTCCATGCGGACGGCACCGCCTTCGCGGTCAGCGCCGGCATCTTCCTGGCCGGGGCGCTGGTCGCCGGGCTCATGCTGCGCAGCGGCCGGATCGCGGCCAGTGCGGAGCCGGCATCGTCAGCGGCGAGCGAATGCGACGAGCTGCGCGCGTGAGGTACAGCCGGTCTTGCGCAGCAGGCTTTCCACGTGCTTCTCGACGGTGCCGACCGGCAGCACGAGCCGCGCAGCGACCGCCTTGCTGGTGAGGCCGTCGGCGACGAGGGCGAGTATCTTGGCCTCGCGCGACGTGATGGCCAGGTCGGTCCAGCGTGGCGCCGGCTCCGACGCTGATGCCGCGCATCGCGCCGACAGCGCGTCGAGCCCGTGACTCGAGAACCCTTCTGACGCTTCGGCGAGCCACCGGGCCGGCTCGCCCCAGATGTCGCGTGATGCCGCCTCCGCCGCGAAGAGAAGAGCCAGCTCGCGCCAGACGGGATAGCGGGCCAGATCGGTCCTCGCGGTCGCCATCAGCGGTGCTGCTGCGCCGGCGTCGCCGTTGCGGCCGCGCAGGATCGCCTCGGCGGTGCCGAGCAGGCCGCGATTGACGCGGTTCACGTCGATGCCCAGGTCGCGCGCCTCGGCGAGCGCCTCCTCGGCGCGACGGTCATCTCCGGCCGCGAGCAGCAGCGGCCACATGCCCCGGTAATGCCCTGCTGCCTGTGGCTGCTTCGGCAGGATGGCCATGCCCTTAGCCAGGGCATCGGACGCGCCCGCGCGGTCATCGGAGAGCAGCGCGGTCATGGCGCGAGCGCCAGCCCACGCCATGCCCTCGATCTCGGTGTCACCCGGAGCGGCGGATTGCGCGAGGGCGAGCAATCGCTCCGACTCGGCGTGGTCGAGGCGGAGCGCGCGGTTCTCGGCCAGGAACCACAGGGCGATGACTCGGATCCGGTCGAGCCCGAGCTGTTCGCTGAGGGCGAGCGCATCACTGGCGTGCCGGGCCGCCTCGTCGAGCTCGAAGCGCATGTGCGACAGGCCAGCCAGCTGAAGGTCGAGCGTGGCCGCCGTGCTCAGCGCGCCAAGTGATTCCGTGCTGCGCCTGGCCTCCAGCAGGCGGTCACTGCGACCTTCTTCGAGCAGCTCGATCGTCGCCAGCTCGTGCAGGGCGCGCAGCCGCCACACGCCGAGCCCCGCCTGGTTGGCGATCGCCAGGGCGCGCCTGAAAGCGGCCCGCGCTTGCCCCAGGTCAGTGAGCCGCGCGCTGCGGCCGAGCAGCTCGTAGGCATGGCAGCGCGCTTCCGGCGTCGCTTCGGCATCGGAAAGGACAGCTTCAGCCATCTCGACCGCACCAGCGACATCGTCCGTGGCGAACCTCGCCTCTGCCTCCAGGACCGAAGCGCGGGCGCGCCAGCCGGGTGCGGTGGCGCCGTCCAGGAGCGCTCTGGCCCGGGCGACGTACTCCAGCGCGACCGGCCATCGCGCGGCCGCGATCGCTGCCTGCGCCAGATGAAAATGAACGTCGGCGACCAGGGCAGGTTCGCCGAGAACTGCTAGCTCGTCGATCGCGGCCGCCCCGACAGCCATTGCCTCGTCAACGCGGCCAGCGAGAGCGAGTGACTCCACCAGCCTGCCGCGTGCGATGCCGCGGGGCGGTCCGGCGGCGAGCAGGCCGAGAGCTCGATCCAGCGTCTCGGCCGCGGTCGCTAGCGCGCCCTGCTCCAGCGCCCGGACGCCGGCGACGGCCAGCAGCTCGCCAGCCCGCGCATCCGCTCCGGACTGGACCGCCAGCTCGGCCGCGACGCCGGCCCATGGCCCGGGCAGCAGCGGGTGGGCCGCCTCGACCGCGGCCAGCGCCCGGGCCGCCAGCTCGGCCCGTCGGGGTGGCAGCACGCTGGCGAGCAGGGCATCGCGCGTGAGGGCATGCCGGAGCCGGACCCCGCCCGCATCGCTGACCAGCAGCTCGTGCCGGACACCCGCGTCGAGCGCCCGGGTCACGACGTCGGCGGGAAGACCGGACGCCGGCTCGACCAGCACCCAGTCGACAGTCCGGCCGAGCAGTGCGGCGGTGACGAGAACGTCGACCTGGGCTGGCTCAAGCAGCGCAACGCGAGCGCGTACCGTATCCGCGAATGATCGCGGCATGCCGGGCGCGCTGAGCAGTTCCTCGACGAGGAACGGCACTCCGTCGGCGAAGCGCCGGATCCGCGCGATACCGGCGTTTGACGTGCCGGGGGAACTGGCCCGGACGATGGCATCGACTTCCGGGTCGTCGAGCACGGCAAGATCGATCAGCGTCACGCTGCCGCGAGTGCCCAGGCGGCTGGCGAGGTCACCTGCCGCGCAGGGCGGGCTGGCGCGTAGCGTGCCGACGCAGAGCACGGCTTCGTCGCCGAGGTTCTCGGCGAGATACCCCAGGATGTCGAGAGTGTCGGGATCGGCCCAGTGCAGGTCCTCGAGCACGACCAGGAGCCCGTTATCGGCGGCCAGCCAGCGCAGCAGGCGCAGCATCGCCTCGCCCCGGAAGGCGAGCGAGTCGCCAGCCGGGCCGGGTCCGGCGGGTGTCAGGCCGGGGAGCGGCATCATCGACCCAAGCGCCGCGAGCCACGGCCTCAGGTCCGGGTCCTCCAGCGGCACCGTACGCCCCCGTACGGCCCGCAGGACAGCTTCAGCCAGCGGGCGGAACGGCATGCTCGCGCCCGAAGGGACAGCCCGGCCGACCGTGACGAGCGGGCCGTGGCTCCCGGCGCCATCCATGAGCTCACGGCAGAGCCTCGTCTTCCCGAGGCCCGCGTCGCCGCGCACCATCGCGAAGCCGCCGCGCCCCTGTAGGGCGTCGGCCATTAGCGCCCGGAGCGATCCGAGCTCTTTGTCCCGTCCCACGAAGATCGGGCAGCGAACTCCCACCACCCCATCATCGCTTGCGCCGGCTCCGGTGCCCGAGGCCCCCCGGCGTCCGCCGCCGTCGGGACCTGGGAGAACGTGAGCTCAAGGTTGCTGGCCGGCGTCGATCCTGCGGCTGAGCACGTCGATCCGATCGCGCGCTGCGCGCTGGCCAGATCGGTCACCGGCACCAGCTCTGGCCAGCCGAAATGCGCTTGCGTAGCCTGCGCGGCTGGCGGCCCAGGCGAACAGCCAGTCCGCCCCGTTCCGCGCGGCCAGGTGGGCGAAGCCGGCTTCGATGGACCGGTACAGGTGGCCGACGGTGGCGAAGTCCTGCCCCCTGGCCACGTGCGAGATCTGCTTGCGCCACCGCAGCACGGCCTCGAGCTGTTCCGCGGTCAGTCCTTCCGCTGCGGTCTGCTTGAGCGAGAACGCGGCGAACAGGTACTGGCCCATGATGCCGTGCTCCAGTTTGGCTGCCTCGTACAGCATGTAGATCAGCGCCTCGCGGTGCTCGATCACGAACGGCGCCTCCGGCGCGGCCCGGCCGCGCTCCGAGGGGTGATTACATCATTACACCGCGCGGGTCAGGCTGGTTCAACCTGACTGCCGTGGTGCCGCGGAGCCGAGGCTGGCGAACATCTCCTGCACGGCCGGCACGGAATCTGCGCTCTTGCCGCGGACGTCGAGCGCGATGGCTCCGCCGTCGGCCAGGACCGCCCAGTCGGCGAAGGCGCAGCAGTTCCGCTCGAGTGCCGCGAGCTGCCGAAGTTCGGCCTCGACGCCCGGCTCATCGCGGAAGCGCAGCCGCAGGCCGTAGCCGGTCGGGACCAGGCCGATGATCGCGCGGCCGGCCAGCGCGCGCCAGCGGCGCTGCCGTTCCGCCAGGTCGTCCGGGCCGAGTGAGCAGGCGACCGGGGTGCTGTCCGCGATGGGTTCCATCCGGTTCCTCCAGGGTGGTCGGCGGAAAGGCCAGTGTCTCTAGGATGAACGGATGAACGACCCCGCAGACCGTGAGCTTGACGTAGTTGTGTTCGGCGCGACTGGATTCGTCGGGCGGCTGGTCGCCGGCTACCTGGCCGGCCATGCGCCGGACGGGGTCCGGATCGGGCTGGCCGGCCGGTCCGAGGAGCGGCTGGCGGAGACGCGCTCGCGGCTCGGAGCGACGGCGTCGCAGTGGCCGTTGCTGGTCGCCGATTCGGCGGATCCGGCGTCGATCGAGGCGATGACGCGGGCGGCTCGCGTGGTCGCGACGACGGTGGGGCCGTACCGTCGCCTGGGGATGCCGCTGGTCGAGGCCTGCGCCCGGAATGGCACGGACTACGCGGACCTGTCCGGTGAGGTGCTGTTCCTGCGGGAGAGCATCGACCGCTGCCATGACCTGGCCGTCGGCACGGGGACCCGGATCGTGCACTGCTGCGGGTTCGACTCGATCCCGTCCGACCTCGGTGTCCTGGCGGTGCATGCGGCCGCCCGCGCTGATGATGCCGGTGATCTGGAGGACACGACGCTGGTGCTGACCGCCATGAAAGGCGGTGTCAGCGGCGGGACGCTGGCCTCCGGGATGGGCCAGTGGAAGGAAATGGCGGCCAGCGCCGAGAGCCGGCGGCTGGTACAGGACCCTTATGCGCTCAGTCCGGACCGTTCTGGCGAGCCGATTCTTGGCGACCAGCGTGACCTGGAGTGGGCCAGATACGACGCCGACGTGGGCATCTGGATCAGCCCGTTCCTGATGGCCGGCCTGAATACGCGCATCGTCCGCCGCAGCAACGCGCTGCAGAACTGGGCCTATGGCCGCCGGTTCGGCTACCGGGAGGTGACCGGTTTCGGGTCCGGCCGCGCCGCGGCCGTGCCGGCCACCGCGCTCGCCGCCGGGCTGAAGTCGCTGACGGCGGGCATGGCCTTCGGGCCATCCCGGGCGCTGGCGAGCCGGCTGCTGCCGGTGCTCGGCGAGGGTCCGAGCGAGAAGGCCCGCCGCACCGGGTTCTTCCGGATGGAGATACACGCCCGTACCTCCGCCGGCGCGCGGTACATCGGCAAGGTCGAAGCCAGCGGCGACCCTGGCTACGCCGCCACGTCGGTGATGCTCGGCGAGAGCGCGCTCTGCCTCGCGCTGGACCGTGACCGTCTGCCTGCGAGGGCCGGTGTGCTCACCCCGGCGACCGCGATGGGCGTCGCGCTCGCCGACCGGCTCAGGGCGGCCGGGCAGACCCTGACCGCCGCGCGGATTGCTGGCTAGACATCCCGGGTTGTTCCGCTTGTTCATCCCGCCGGCCGAGGACAGGGAGGTGACGTGGAGAGTTTCGCTGCGCCTGAGCTCACCGCCGATGACCATGTGCTCGGTCCCGTCGAGGCGCCGGTGACGGTGATCGAGTACGGCGACTACGAGTGCCCGTACTGCCGGGGCGCGGCCCGGGACGTGCACCGGCTGCTCGACCTGCACCCGGGCATGATCCGGTTCGTGTTCAGGAACTTTCCCATTCCGCAGCTTCACCCGCACGCCGAGCAGGCCGCCGAGGCCGCTGAGGCGGCCGCCGCCCAGGGGAAGTTCTGGGAGATGTACGAGCTCTTGCTGCGGCCCGCTGCGCATCTCGATGTCGACTCCCTGCTGGGCTACGCCGAGCGCGTGGGCCTGGACGTGGGCCGGTTCGGCAACGAGGTGATCGGCAACTTCTATGCCGCGAGGATCGAGCGTGACGTGCGGGAAGGGATCAGGAACGGCGTCAACGCCACGCCGAAGTTCTACGTCGACGGCCAGCGCATCGACGGCAAGGTCCCGCTGGAGGGTCTCGCCGCCGCGGTCCGGGCCGCGGTGACGGCGGCCTCGCCGCGATAACCGGCGCGATGATCGGTGCCGTCACCCGCTTACGGCGGCGGTGTCCCGACTTACCCTTAGGGGTAGATCGCGGCCTTCCCGAGGTCGCGGCGACCGAGCAGGCTGGAGCGGGCTGCGATGAATCCCGGCCGGGAACCGGCGTCAGCGCTTCGTCACGCCGACCAGGTGCGGGGTCCGTCGGCCGGGCTTTATTTCTCCGAGCCGGTCAGGGGCCTGGCCGGGCTCGGCAAGATGCCGCTGGCAGCGCCCTGGCTGACGTTCGCGCCGCGCGGCGACCGGCATGGTGTGCTCGTGCTGCCAGGGCTGCTGGCCTCCGATGTCAGCACCGCGGTGCTGCGCCGGTTCCTGCGCCGGCTGGGCTATCAGGTGCAGGGCTGGAACCTGGGCCGCAACCTGGGCCCGACTGATCAGGTGCTCGACCGGCTGCCGCGCGAGCTGTCCGCGCTGGCCGGGCGCAGCGGTGGTCCGGTGTCCGTGATCGGCTGGAGCCTGGGTGGCGTCTATGCCAGGGAACTGGCCCGCCAGCATCCCGGCCAGGTCCGCCAGGTACTGACCCTGGCCAGCCCGTTCGCGCTGACCGACCGGCGGCAGAGCCATGCCGACGGTGCGTACCGGCGCCACGGCCACCGGCACGCGGCCGGGCGGGTGCCAGACAGGGAGCAGGTCGCCGCGCCGATCGGCGTGCCGTCGACGGCTGTCTACTCGCGGCGGGACGGCATCGTCGCCTGGCAGGCCTGCATCGAGCCGGAGACCGCACTGCACGAGAACGTCGAGGTCCGCTGCGCCCACCTCGGATTCGGTACCGACCCTGCGACGTGGTGGCTGATCGCCGACCGGCTCGCGGTTCCCGCTGGCGAGCGGCGCGGGTTCAGCCCGCCGCCGGCTCTGCGCTCGCTGTACCCAGGCCGATGACCGGCCGCCCGATGACCAGCCGCCCGCACCGCACGCCGAGGAGCATCCGCCATGCAGCAGCTCACTGGTCTTGATGCCGCCTTCCTGGCCCTGGAGACGGCCAGCACGACGGGCCACGTCGGCGGGGTGTGCGTGCTGGATCCCCGGGAGGCCCCGAGGCCGCTCACGCTAGCCCGGCTGACGGAGGTGCTGGGCGAGCGGCTGCCGCTCGTACCGGTGCTACGCCGCAAGCTGCTGAACGTGCCGTTCGGCCTGGACCAGCCGTACTGGGTCGACGACGCGGACTTCGACATCGAGTATCACATCAGGGAGATCGCGCTCCCGCGTCCCGGCTCCGACGCGCAGCTGACCGAGCAGGTTGCCCGGCTGCACGCGCGGCCGCTGGACCGTACCCGGCCGCTGTGGGAGATCTACCTGATCACGGGACTAGCCAAGCGCCGGGCGGTGGTCTACACCAAGATCCACCACGCCGCGATCGACGGCGCGTCCGGTGCCGAGCTGCTCACCGTGCTGCTCGATCTCGTGCCTGAGGGACGCGAGCTGCCTGCGACCGGGCCGTTCACGCCGGAAGGCCGGCCCGGGCCGGCCAGGCTGGCTGCGCTCGCGGCCGCGCGACTTGCCTGGCGGCCAGTGGAGACGGTGCGCGTCACCAACGAGCTGGTCCGCCTGCTGCCGAGCCTGGCCCCGGCATTCAGCATGCTGGTCGGCGGCATGCTCGGGCTGAACCGCGGCGACGGCGAGGTCATCGAGACGGCGCCGGGACGGGCCCCGGCCACGCCGTTCAACAAGCCGATCACGCCGCACCGGCGGCTCGCGTTCCGCAGCGTCGACCTGGACAGCGTCAAGACGATCAAGAACGCGTTCGGCGTCTCGGTCAATGACGTCGTCATGGCGATGTGCGCCGGGGCGCTGCGGCGCTGGCTCGCCGAGCACGAAGCGCTGCCTGACCAGCCGCTGATCTCGATGATCCCCGTGTCGGTCCGTGATCCGGCCAGCAAGGGCGCCCTGGGTAACAAGGTGTCGGCCATGCTGGCCATGCTGCCCACGAACGTCACCGATCCTGGCCAGCGACTCGAGATCGTGCATGCGGTGACCAGGATCGCGAAATCGCAGCAGGCGACGATCCCGCAGGGCCTGGTCGACAAGATCAGCGATTTCGCTCCGCCGGCGCTGACGGCGCGCGCCGCGCGCGTGGTGTTCGCCACCGGCCTGCTGCACCGGCTCCCGCCGTTCAACCTCTGCATCTCCAACATCCCCGGCCCGAACGTGCCGGTTTACCTGTGCGGCGCGAAGCTGCTCGCGCACTACCCGGTGTCCGTGATCACCGACGGGCAGGGCCTGAACATCACGGTGATCGGCTATCTCGGCCAGCTGCACTTCGGCCTGGTCTCCTGCCGTGAGCTGGTCCCCGACATCGACGCCCTGGCCGGCTACCTGGTCGACGAGATGGGCCTGCTGCTTGAGGCCGTCGCGCAGCGCAAGGCCAGCTGACCGGGGCCGGGTGCCGGAAGAGCGTCACCGTATGATGATCTTGGGGATCAGTACGTTCTCAACGGGGGGAATTCTTATGCGAGTCATGGCCAGGATCAGCATTCCGGTCGAGACAGGAAACCAGGCCATCAGGGACGGGTCCCTGGGCGCGGTCATGCAGCACGCGGCCGAGCGCTGGAAGCCAGAAGGCATGTACTTCACGACCTTCGACGGCCGCCGTACCGCGTTCATGGTGTTCGACCTGCCCGATGCGTCCGACATCCCGCCATTCGCCGAGCCGTTCTTCACCGCGCTGAACGCTGACGTGGAGCTAGCCCCGGTGATGAACGGTGTCGATCTCCAGTCCGGACTCGCCCAGCTCGGCTGACCAGGACTCACGGCTCGCCGCGCGATCGACTTTGCCACCGATGCCGATGTCCAGGCCGAGCGGGCAGTTCCTGACGTGCTTCACTCGGATGCCGTTCGTCAACGACCAGGCCGCCGCCTTCCGGCCGCCCTGACATAAGGTCATATCAGGGCAAGCCGTAGTCTTTAGACATGTCGTTATTCTCGGAGAACGATGGCCGGGCCACGCCATTGACGAGCATCTGGAGCTGATGACCCGATGCCAGACGAGGCTGCTGCTGTCCCTGCGCTGCCTGAACCCGGCTTCGGCACCACCGAGTCGCGCCCGGACCCCGGGCTCGACACGACCGTGTCGCACTCGGCCAGGATCTGGAACTACTGGCTGGGCGGCAAGGACAACTACGCCGCTGACCGTGCCGCTGGCGACAAGGTGGCCGCGATGCTGCCGAGCATCGTGGCCCAGGCCAGGGCCGATCGGGCCTTCCTGGGACGGGCGATCCGGCACCTGGCCGGAACGGCGGGCATCCGCCAGTTCCTGGACATCGGCACCGGGCTGCCGACCGCGGACAATACGCACGAGGTGGCCCAGCGGGTCGCGCCGGAGTCCCGGATCGTCTACGTCGACAACGATCCGCTCGTGCTGGCCCACGCCCGGGCGCTGCTGACCAGCACGCCCGAGGGAGCGTGCGACTACGTCGAAGGCGACCTGCATGACCCGGAGCACATCCTGGCCGAGGCGGCGCGGACCCTCGACTTCGCCCGGCCGGTCGGGCTCATGCTGCTGGGCATCTTGCATCACATCCCCGACACCGGCGAGGCGTACTCGATCGTGGAGCGGCTCACGGCCGCGCTGGCGCCGGGGAGTTTCCTCGTCATCAACCACTCGACCAGCGCCGTCCACGGCGAGGCCATGGAGGAAGCAGTACGGCACTGGAACCAGGTCGGGAAGCCGTCGATGACCCTGCGCAGCGTGGCCCAGATCACCGGCTTCTTCGACGGGCTCGACCTGCTTGAGCCAGGGGTGATCTCCTGCTCACGCTGGCGGCCCGACCTCACCGCCTCGTCCGGGCAGCCGGCCGAAGTGGACGAATTCTGCGGAGTGGCGCGCAAGCCCTGAGCCACGCGCCCGCCTCGGTCAGCCGGTCATCGCCGCCGTCAGCCGCGCTCGCTCGGCCCGGGTGAACGGCATCGGCTTGCCGTCAATGGCGTCCCAGCGGACCGTGACGACGCGGGCCTCTGCCGCCACCTCCCCGGACCGGGTCAGTACCGTCTCGCGCGTCGTCAGGCTGGTCGTTCCCAGCCGCTCCACCGCTATCCGCACCGTCACCCGCCGGTCCGGGTGGCGTACCTCCGCGCGCAGATCGACCTCGAGCCGGACCACCACGTAAACCGGATCGCCGCCGGTGACCTGCGAGTAGAAGGCATCCCGTCCTTCCTCCAGGTAGGTCAGGAACACCGCGTGATTGACGTGACCCAGCGCGTCCGTGTCGCGCCACCTGACATCGACCGGGCGCTCGAACACCGCACTCATCGTGCTCATTCCGGGGCGCTGGGAAGGATGAGGTACTTCGATCCGGTCGCCTGCCTGGCGTAGTCAGCGATGGCGCCAGGTGCCAGCGCCCCGGCCAGCGAGACCTGGCTGGTGTAACTGCTCGCGAACGTGGTGGTCAGCCCGGCGGCGACCTGGCGGCGAAGCCGGTCCATCCCCTCCGGGCCGATCTTGCCCAGGAAGGGCGTGAGCAGCCAGCCTCCGACGCCCCAGGCCATGCCGAAGCTGCGGGTCAGTTCGGTCGGTCCCCGGTCGAGTGAGCCGTAGATGTAGACCTGCTTGTGCACCGCGGATCCGTACCGGCTGTAGCCGCTGGCCGAGGCCGTGGCCGCCGCCTCCATGCAGGTCAGTATCTGGCTGGCGAGCTTGCCACCGCCGACGGCGTCGAAGGCCAGCGTGGCTCCCGTCGCGGTCAGCGCGCCCGTCAGGTCGGCCATGAACTGCGGTGACGTCGAGTTGCACACGTAGGCGGCACCCGCCGATCTCAGCAGTTCCTCCTGCTCGCGCTTGCGCACGATGCTGACGAGCGGTATCTGCTCGGCGACGCACAGGCGGTTGAGCATCTGTCCCAGGTTGGACGCGCCTGCCGTGTGCACGAGGGCAACGTGGCTCTCCAGCCGCATCGTCTCCACCATGCCGAGTGCCGTCATCGGGTTCACGAACGACGACGCCCCGTCGGCCGGCCGGGTGCCTTCCGGCAGTTCCAGGCACAGCCTCGCGTCCGCGCAGCGGTACTGCGCGTACATGGCGCCCCCGGCCACCGCGACCGTCTTGCCCAGCAGGGCCTGGGCGACCGCCGACGAGCCGGCCGCCACGACCGTTCCCGCACCCTCGTTACCCGTCGGCATCGGCAGGCCGACCCGGCCCTTCGCCGCGCGCATGGCCGCTTCCGGCAGCGGGATCGTCACGACCGGCCGGTCGGCCGAGCCGCTCCAGGCCGCGGCGCTCACGTCAGCGCCAGCCAGCAGCAGCCCGAGGTCCGACGGGTTGATCGGCGCCGCCTCGACCCGCACGAGTACCTCGCCGGGACCGGGCTCGGGTACCTCGACGGATTCCAGGAACAACGTCACCGTCTGATCGCCGGCAACGAGCGACCTGAGCTGCAAGGCCGTGGCCGGTATCTGTGCTGGCATTCGGTTAGCCCCTTGGTCGGCGCGGGTGACCCTGCGGTGATGCTAGCCCGGCCTGGCCGGACGACATCGACGCGGAGCGATTTAGTTATCGCCGTAGTCTTCTCGGAGGGCCTTCTTGAGAATCTTGCCGGTCGCGGTGCGGGGCAGGCCGTCGGCGAAGCGGACCGATTTCGGGACCTTGTAGCGAGCGATGCGCCCGTCGAGGAAGGCGAGGATGTCCCGGTCCTGAGCGCGCGCCCCCTGGCGCAGCACGACGACGGCCCGGCCGACCTCGCCCCATTTCTCGTCCGGCACGCCGATCACGGCGCAATCGGCCACGTCCGGGTGCCCTCGCAGCGCGCTCTCCACCTCGGCCGGGTAGATGTTCTCGCCGCCGGAGATGATCACGTCCTTCACCCGGTCCGCGACGTAAACGTAGCCGTCCTGGTCGGATACGGCGACGTCACCAGAGCGCAGCCAGGTCCCGCCGGCCAGCGCCTGGGCGGTGGCGTCCGGCTGATTCCAGTACCCGCTCATCAGGTTGGGCCCGGCGACAACGATCTCGCCGCGCTCCCCGGCGGCCGCCTCGCCGAAGTCCGGCCGCACGATCCTGACGTCGGTGAAGAAATGCGGGAGGCCGGCCGAGCCCGCCTTGCTCTCGGCATGCGCCGCGTCGAGCAGCAGCACGCCCGGCGAGGCCTCGGTCATCCCGTACCCCTGGATGAAGCTGAGACCGCGGTCCAGGTAGGTGCGGATCGTGGCATGCGGTACCGGCGCACCGCCGCACAGCAGCGTGCGCAGGCTGGACAGGTCCGC
>JADGPC010000074.1 GCA_017882645.1 Streptosporangiales bacterium
GCGCCATGAAGTGGGCGGCGCCGGCCCGCCAGTCGACGGCCAGGTCCTTGGTCAGGAACGAGGCGACGATCATCCTGGCCCGGTTGTGCATGAAGCCCTCGCAGGCCAGCTGGCGCATCGCGGCGTCGACGACCGGGTAGCCGGTCTGCCCCGCCTGCCACGCGGCGAGACCGTCCGGGTCGTCGTGCCAGCGGCGGCCATGATCCCGGAAGTCGCAGTGCGCGGCATCGGGCCGGGCGGCGAGCAGCTGGCTGAAGAAGTCCCGCCAGGCGAGCTGCCGGACGAACGGCTCGCCATCCGGCAGCGAGCCGGCCCCGCTGGCCACCGCGAGCGGGGAGACGCAGCCCAGGTGCAGGTACGGCGAGAGCCTGGAGGTGGCATCGGCGGCCAGGTTGTCGCGGGCGCCGGCGTAGCCCGCCAGGTGCTGCCCGGTCCAGCCGCTGAGCCGCCTCAGGGCCGCCGACTCGCCGCCCGGCGGTGCGGCCGCGGCCGGGCGCCGGATGGTCAGGTCGGCGAGCTCCGGCACCGGGTCGGAACGGATCTGGGCCGGGACCGCGATCCTGGCCGGGGCCTCGGCCCGCGGGCGCCGCGGCGCCGCCAGCCACCGGCGGTAGTAGGGGGTGAAGACCTGGTAGGGGCCGCCGCCCGCCGGGCTGATCGGCGCAGGCCCGGCGACCAGGACGCCCGGGTGCGTGACGACCTCCCGCCTGGCGGACCGGCACAGCTGCTCCAGGCTGGCCAGCCGGCGCCTGGCGTAGCCCGAGACGTCGGCCGCCAGGTGGATTCGCTCGGCGCCTGCCCGCACCGCGAGGTCGAGCACGGCCTGGGCCCACGGCCCGCGCCGGATGATCAGCCGGCCGCCACGCGCCCGCAGGCTGGCGTCGAGGTCACGCAGCGAGTCGAGCAGGAACGCGAGCCTGGTGGCGTTCGGCTCGTGCCGCCGCAGGATGACGTCGTCGAGCACGAAGAGCGGAATGACGTTCGTGGACCGGGCCGCGGCCGCCAGTGCCGGGTTGTCCGTCACCCGCAGATCGCGGGTGAAGACGGCGACCGACGTGGTCATCGCGACGGATCGGACATCGGCAGCTGGCTGGCGTCGACGCCCGCCTGCTCGGCTGTCCAGTCCCAGAGCCGCTGTCCCTCGTCCAGTGCCGCTGGCCTCGCTCCGGGGATCCGGTAAACCGGCCGGCGCCGCCTGTCGTGCCAGAACCGGCCGGTGCTGAGCCGGTCAGGGTCGGCCGACGCGAGCCAGATGATCGTGTCGGCCCCCTGATCGGGAGTCCGCAGCAGCGGGCCAAGCAGCCGCGAGAACGTCGGCAGCGACCGCGCGATCCCCGGGGTGCGGACCCAGCCGGGGTGCATGGCGTGGAAGGCGACGCCGGTGCCCCCGGCCCGCTTCGCCCACTGTGCGCTCAGTGCTACCTGGGCTCGCTTGGCCCGCGCGTAGGCGGTGACGCCCTGGTAGTCGGCCGCGGTCAGCTGCAGGCTGGACAGGTCCAGCCCCTGCGTGTACATGCCGCCGGACGAGACGGTGATCACGCGGGACGGAGCGGACTGCCGCAGCAGGCCGAATAGCTGGTACGTCAGCAGGAACGGGGCGACCACCTGGCCCGCCACGGTCAGCTCGAGGCCGGCGCTGTTGCGCTGGTAGCCCGGATGAATGGCGCCCGCGTTGTGGATCAGGACGTCGAGCCGGTCGTGCCCGCTGGCGAACGCGGCCGCGAACTCCCTGACCGACGCGAGGCTATCCAGGTCGGCGATCCCGTAGCTGACGCCGTCGGGGTCGTAGCCGGCCCGGCCGGCCACGACGGCGACCTGGCGGCGGGTGCGCTCGGCCCGCTGCTTGCTGCGAGCCAGGAAGTGCACTCTGGCGCCGTGACGGGCCAGCCTGATCGCCGCCGAGAGCCCGATTCCCGAGGTCGCTCCGGTGATCAGCACGTTCCGGCCGGCCAGCGTCGGCTCCGGGGCTTCGGTGTATTCGGGCAGCAGCCTGGACCTGGCCTCGTATCCGAGCCGGGAGAAGCTTCCGCCAAGGCTCACCTCGAGCACGCGGTCGACCGGGCCGGCCAGCGCCGAGCGGAGTCCGTCGTAGCCGGTCATGGTGTCCTGGCGGCTGTGTCACCGGACGCCAGCGCGCCGGCGAGTCCCGCCGCCGCGCGCTCGCCGACGGCGCGGAAACCGCGGCCGAGTACCGGGTCAAGCAGGCGCAGTGGTCCGGCCAGCGTGACCTCGGCCTGGTAGCTGACGGCCGCGCCGGCGCGAGCCGGCCCCGGCCGGACGGCGATGCGGTCCGTTGCGCGCAGCAACCGGCTGGCCGCGTCGAGCACGATGCGGCGGTCGCCGGCCGAGAATTCGGTCACCTGGTAGACCAGCCGGAGCTTGCGCCCGAGGAACGGCACGACGAGCCGGAACCTGCTGCCAACCCGGACCGGCCCCGGATCAAGCTGCTCGCCCTCGAGCACGCCAGGGTCCCATTGCTCGGCGTTGCTGAAGACCGCCAGGTAGCTGAACGTGTCGTCCGCGGTCCAATCCGATCCGATGGTGGCTTCGAACACTGCCATGAGTGTGCTCCGTTCCGCGGTGTTGCCTGTTCGATTGATCTTAGTGTAATTTAGTTTTAATTTCTACCTGACACTAACGAGGGGGACGACGGCGATGCAACCAGCAGCCGGCTCGCGGCAGGGCGCGGGCACCATGCCCGGTCGTCCGCGCGCGGCAGTAGTCGGGGCCGGAGTCTCCGGACTGACGGCCGCGTACCTGCTGCAGCGCCGTTATGACGTCACGCTCTACGAGGCCGACGGCCGGCTGGGTGGCCATGCGGACACCCGCGAGGTCCCCATGCCGGACGGCAGGCTGCTGCCGCTCGACACCGGGTTCCTGGTCCACAACACCAGGACCTACCCAACTTTGACCAGGCTGTTCCGGGAGCTCGGCGTAGCCTCGCAGGAGACAGAGATGAGCTTGTCGGTCCGCTGCCAGGGCTGCGGGCTTGAGTACGCCGGATCCAGGGGGATCCGGGGCCTGGTTCCCAGGGCAGGCCAGCTCGCGAGGCCCGAGTACCTGCGGATGCTGGCTGCCGTCCCGGGCTTTTACCGCGCGGCCAGACGGCTGCTGCACGCCCCGTCGGGGTCGCCGGACCTGGAGTCGCCGGACCTGGAGTCGCCGGACCCGGATTCCCTGACGCTGGGCGACTTCCTGACCGCCGGAGGCTACAGCCGCTACTTCACCGGGCACTTCGTGGCGCCGCTTATCGCGGCCGTCTGGTCGTGCTCGCCAGGTGACGCC
>JADGPC010000007.1 GCA_017882645.1 Streptosporangiales bacterium
CCGCGGCGCGGGCCTCGCTAGCCTACGAGGGTATTGCCTGCACGGCGGAATGCCGATTCATATGTCGCGGTGCCGGTCCATGTACTCGGCCATCCCGGCCCGGACATCGCGGACGAACACCGCAGTTCCGGCGCCACCGCCGCGGGCTGAGGTGCGCGTCGGTACCTGCCGCGCGGGCCCGGAACCGGCCGACCGGCGGCCGAGCGGAACCAGCAGATCACCACTGGGCAGCAGCGACTTCGCTGCCCTCGTCACCCGCCGGTAGCCGGTGATGCCGAGAACCGCACCGATTCCCAGCCAGATCAGGCGCCTGATCATCGCCGCGCCCGATCGGCCCGGGCCCGATCGGCCCGCGCCCGATCGGCCCTGGGCCGATCCGACAGGGCCCTGACCTGCGCCGTCCCGCCATCGGCACGAAGTTCAGCGACCGGACGGCCAGCCCTGCGAATCGCCATCGCGCGCCGGAAACCGTGGCCTGCCGCGGCCAGCCGCAGTACCGGAGCGCCCAGGCCCGAGGCGATCAGCCGCGTGGTCCCGGCGACGGCGGCAACCTGCTCGGAGAGCTCGGACATGCTGGCGGCCACTTGGTCGACCCCGTCGGCCAGGGCGCCGGTCCGTGCGAGCTGCTCATCCGCCCGCTCGACGGCGGCCCTGGTGCGCTGGAGCAGATCGTCCGCACTGGCCTGGTAGCTGGTCACCAGCGAGGTTGCGGCCGTGACCAGCCTGGCCAGCCTGGCCAGCACGTACACGGTCGCGCACACGCCGACCGCGAAGAAGGCAGCAGCGATCAGCGCTGCAAGCTGCCCGGCGTTCATCGGCCCGCTCCCTCCCGACCCAGGTCGCTGTCACTGGGCCTGACCCTACCGTCTGGCGCGCTACCGCTTGCCGCGCTGGCGGGATTCAACCACTACCCTCGCCACGCCCGGGCTCGCGCTCGCCGCCGGCCGAGCCGTCGAGCAGCGACCTGATCCGCTCGGCCCGGTCCGCGTACCTGGCCTCGGCGCCGTGCCGTGATGGCTCGTAGTACCGCCGGCCGGCCGCGGCCTGCGGCAGGTAGTCCTGCCTGACGATCCCCTCGGCGAAGTCGTGCGGGTACAGATATCCCTTGCCGTGGCCCAGCTTGGCCGCACCCCGGTAACTGGCGTCCCGCAGGTGGGCCGGCACCGGACCAGACCGCCCTGACCGCACGTCGTCGGCCGCCGCGCCGATCGCCTTGATGACCGCGTTCGACTTCGGCGCCAGGGCCAGGTGGATCACCGCCTGGGCCAGGTTGATCCGCACCTCGGGCAGGCCGACGAACTCGACCGCCTGGGCCGCCGCCACCGCGACCGGCAGGGCTGACGGATCGGCCATCCCGACATCCTCGCTGGCGTGCACGATCAGCCGCCTGGCGATGAACCTGGGATCCTCGCCGGCCTCGATCATCAGCGCCAGGTAGTGCAGGGCGGCATCCACGTCGCTGCCCCTGATGCTCTTGATGAACGCACTGATCACGTCGTAGTGCTGGTCCCCGGCCCGGTCGTAGCGGACGGCGACCCGGTCAACCGCGCGCTCCAGCACCGCGGTGTCGATCATGCCGCCGGCCGGCAAGCCGAGGGCCGCGGCCTCCAGGTAAGTCAGCGCCCGCCTGGCGTCTCCCCCGGCCAGCCGGATCAGCTCCTCGGCGGCCTCGCCGGCCAGCGCGACAGCCCCGCCGAGCCCGCGCTCGTCCTGCACCGCCTGGTCAAGCAGCGCCCGCATATCCTCGTCCGGCAGCGGCCGCAGGGTCAGCAGCAGCGAGCGGGAAAGCAGCGGCCCGACGACCGAGAACGACGGGTTCTCCGTGGTCGCGCCGACGAACGAGACCCACCGGTTCTCGACCGCGGGCAGCAGGGCGTCCTGCTGTGCCTTGTTGAACCGGTGCACCTCGTCGATGAACAGCAGCGTCTGGGTGCCGGTCAGGCCAAGCTCGGCGCGGGCGGAATCGATCGCCGCCCGGACCTGGCTCACTCCGGCCGAGACAGCGGAGAGCTCCACGAACCGGCGGCTGGTCACCTGGCTGAGCACGTAGGCAAGCGTGGTCTTGCCGGTGCCGGGCGGTCCCCAGAGCAGCACCGACATCGGCGCGGCGTGCTCGACCAGCTTGCGCAGCGGCGAGCCCTCAGCGGTCAGGTGCGGCTGTCCGCGCACCTCGTCAAGGTTTCTCGGCCGCATCCGGACCGCGAGCGGGGCGACCGCTCGGGCCGCCTCCTCGCCCGCAGCGTCGAACAGGCTCGCGCCCTGCTGCGATCGGGCATCCTTTGCGGTCACGGCTTGACCATACTCTGGGGCACTCCCGGTCAGGTGGCGTCAGATGCCACCTTGACCGGCGGCGGCGCGGGCGCCTGAGCCGGCCCGACAGCGTCGACGCCGGCCTCCTTGCGCTGCGCCGCGGTGATCGGCGTCGGCGCCCCGGTCAGCGGGTCGTTGCCGGACGCCGCCTTGGGGAACGCGATGACATCCCTGATCGACTCCCGGCCGGTCAGCAGCATCAGCATCCGGTCCCAGCCGAACGCGATGCCGCCGTGCGGCGGCGGCCCGTACCGCAGCGCGTCGAGCAGGAAGCCGAACTGGGACCGTGCCTCGTCCCGCGACAGTCCGATCACGTCGAAGACCTGCTGCTGCATGGCCGGACGGTGAATCCTGATCGATCCGCCGCCGATCTCGGTCCCGTTGCAGACCAGGTCGTAGGCGTCGGCCAGCGCACCGCCCGGCTCGGCGGCGAACTTGTCCGCCCAGTCCGGCAGCGGCGAGGTGAACGGGTGATGCACCGCCGTCCAGCCGCCCGCGGCGTCCTCCTCAAACATCGGCGCGTCGACGACCCAGGTGAACGCCCACGCCGCGGGGTCGATCAGCCCGCACCGCGCGCCGATCTCCAGCCGGGCCGCGCCGAGCAGGGTCCTGGCCCCGTTCGGCGTCCCCGCGGCGAAGAACACGCAGTCACCCGGTCCGGCTCCGGTCGCGGCGGGCAGCCCGGCGCGCTCGGCCTCCGAGAGATGCCTGGCCACCGGGCCGGCCTCGGAAACCGCGCCGTCGGGGCCGATCAGCACGTACGCCAGTCCCCTGGCCCCGCGCGACTTGGCCCAGTCCTGCCAGCCGTCGAGTTCCTTCCTCGACTGGGCGGAACCGCCAGGCATCACGACCGCGCCGACGTGCTGAGCCTGGAAGACACGGAAGCCGCTGCCGGCGAAGTACTCCGTCAGGTCGACCAGCTCGCAGCCGAACCGCAGGTCGGGCTTGTCCGAGCCGAATCTGGCCATGGCACCGGCGTAGGTCATCTGCGGGATGGGGCGGGCAATCTCGTATCCGGCGATCTCCCGCCACAGCCGCTGGACCAGGTCCTCGGCGACCTCGACGACGTCGGCGCGGGTGACGAACGACATCTCGATGTCGACCTGCGTGAACTCGGGCTGCCGGTCAGCCCGGAAGTCCTCATCGCGGAAGCAGCGCACGAGCTGGTAGTAGCGTTCCAAGCCGGAAATCATGAGCAGTTGCTTGAACAGCTGCGGCGATTGCGGCAGCGCGTACCAGCTGCCGGGCTGCAGCCGCACCGGGACCAGGAAGTCCCTGGCCCCCTCCGGGGTCGACCTGGTCAGGAACGGTGTCTCCACGTTGACGAAGTTGTGGTCCCGCATCACGTCGCTGACCAGGTAGGCCGCAGTCGACCTGGCCCGGAGCGCGACCGCCATCTCGGCCCGCCTGATGTCCAGGTACCGGTACCGCAGCCGGACTTCCTCGTTGAGCTCGGTACTGCCCCGGGGGGACGACCCCACGGAACCCCCCGCGGGCCCGTCGATCGGGAATGGCAGCGGGTCACACTCGGCGAGTATCTCGATCTGCTCGGCCGCGATCTCGACCTCGCCGGTCGGCAGCTCGGGATTCTCGTTCCCGGCCGGCCGGCGCCGCACCTCTCCGGTCACCCGCACGCAGAACTCGGCCCGCAGGTCGTGCGCGACGTCCTCCTGCCGCACGACGACCTGGACGACGCCACTGGCGTCGCGCAAGTCGATGAAGACGACGCCGCCGTGGTCCCTGCGCCGCGCGACCCAGCCCGCCAGCGCGACCGGCTGCCCCGCCTGTGACGGGCGCAGCGCGCCGGCCTCATGCGTGCGGATCATCTCTCGGCCCAGCCCTTCTGTCGGCAACCTAACCAGCAAACCGCGTTCACAGCCCCCTGGCCGGGCCCGATGCGGGCGCTAGTCCGGCCAGGAAGGGATTGGACGCCCGCTCCGCCCCGATCGTCGTCTGGGGCCCGTGGCCCGACAGCACGAAGGTCTCATCCGGCAGCGGAAGGCAGACCCTGGCCAGGCTATCGAGAATCGTCTGGTAATCGCCGCCCGGCAGGTCGGTGCGCCCGATCGAGCCGGCGAACAGCAGATCGCCGGTGAACATCGTGTCGGACAGCCGGAACGTGACCGACCCCGGCGTGTGACCGGGAGCGTGATCGACGACCAGGCTGACCCCGGCCAGGTCCAGCGTCATCCCGTCGGCCAGCTCGAGCACCTCGTCCGGCTCGGTGAACGTGATGCCGCCGAAGAGCTGCTGGCCGGCCATCAGCGACAGTCCCCTGGCCGGGTCGCTGAGCAGCGCCCGGTCGGCCGGGTGGATATAGGCCGGGATGCCCTTCGCGTCGCATACCGGCGCGACCGACCAGATGTGGTCGATGTGCCCGTGCGTGGCGAGCACGGCGGCGGGCCGCAGCCGGTACCGGGAGACGATCTCCTCGATGCCGGCCTCGGCATCCTGGCCAGGATCTATGATCAGGCACTCCTCGCCAGGTCCGGATGCCACGATGTAACAGTTCGCGGCGAACGACCCGGCGGGAAATCCGGCGATCAGCACGGTGACCTCCTGACCGGGCGCGAGTGGCAGATCGGATCGCAGTCCAGGGACGCCCGGCGACTGGTTTGGCGACGCAGACCAGGCTAGCGCCAGTTACAAGACGGCTCGGTTGGTGCGTCGAACCGATAACACAGGGCGTAGGCACTTGCCTGGCCCAGATACCATGCGCGAAGTTTTTCAATGGGACCACTACCGGTTGATAACGGGAGGGTTGGACGGGTGGCGGGTAAGCAGGAGCGCCAGCGCAAGCTGGCCAGGGAACGCTATGAGCGCCGGATGGCGCGTGAAGCCGAACGGCAGCAACGGGCCCGCAAGACGACGCAGTGGGTGTCAGCCGGGCTGGTCCTGCTCGTCCTGACCGGGGTGGTGGCCTTCACGGTCGTGCATCTGACCAGCGCGACCGCCAAGCCGTCAGCGGCGTCCTCGCCTGGCGCGTCGGCCAGCCCCGCGGTCAGCGCCAGCCCGTCGGCGACGCCCAGCCCGACGGCGTCCGGCACCGCGACGAGCTGCGCCTACACCAAGAGCCCGCCGGTGTCCAGGAACGTTGGCCTGCCGCCGTCCAAGCCGGACCTGAAGGCGACCTACCAGGCGACGATCAAGACCAACCGCGGCAATATTGTCATCAGCCTGCTGAACTCCAAGGCTCCGTGCACGGTCAACTCGTTCGTCTACCTGGCCAGCAAGAGCTACTTCAGCAACACCCAGTGCCACCGCCTCACCACCAGCGGCATCTTCGTCCTGCAGTGCGGTGACCCGACCGGTACGGGCAGCGGCGGGCCAGGTTACAAGTTCAACGACGAGAACCTGGCGGGCGCGACCTACCCGCAGGCCACGGTGGCGATGGCCAACGCCGGGCCCAACACCAACGGCAGCCAGTTCTTCCTGGTCTACAAGAACACGACGCTGGCGCCCTCGTACACGCCGTTCGGCACGATCGTCAGCGGGCTTGGCGTGATCCAGAAAGTGGCCGCGGCGGGCACTGACAACGGGACAGGTGACGGCCATCCTAGGGAAAAGGTCGTCATTGAGAGCGTGACCATCAAGAAGACCTGATTAGCCATGCCAGACCGGGCATGCCCCTAGTCAGGTACCGAGCTGGAGGTAAGCGGTGAGCACCGAAAGCCATCAGTGGGGCCGGGTAGCCGACGACGGAACCGTCTACGTTCGCACCTCAGATGGTGAGCGCGTGGTCGGGATCTGGCAGGCAGGCAGCCCGGACGAGGCGCTCGCCTTCTTCACCCGCCGGTACGACTCGCTGGCCACCGAGGTCAGCCTGCTCGAGAAGCGGATCACGACCACTGACCTCGCGCCCGGGCAGGCGAAGGCGACCATCGCCCGGCTGCACGCCGCTATCGCCGAGGCCAAGGCGGTGGGCGACCTGGAAGGGCTCACGCGCCGGCTGGACTCGCTCTCTGGGCGGGCCGACCAGCGCCAGCAGGAGCACAAGGCGGCGCGGGACCGGGCCAGGGTCGAGGCGATCGAGGTCAAGGAGCGGATCGTCGCCGAAGCCGAGAAGCTCGCCGCCGAGGCGACGCACTGGAAGTCCAGCGGAGACCGGCTCAAAGAACTGCTCGACGAGTGGAAGGCGGCGCCGCACGGCGATCGTCAGGCCGAGGCAGCGCTGTGGAAGCGGATGTCGGCCGCGCGCAGCGCCTTCGCCAAGCGCCGCAAGGGCTACTTCTCCGCGCTCGAGGAAGAGCGTGAAGGCGTGCGGGAACGCAAGCAGGAACTCGTCACCCGGGCCGAGGAGCTCTCCTCCTCGACCGACTGGGCCGCGACCGCGGCCGCCTACCGCGAGCTGATGGCTTCGTGGAAGGAGGCCGGTCGAGCCGACCGGGCCGCGGAAGACGAGCTGTGGAAGCGGTTCAGGGCCGCGCAGAGCACCTTCTTCGATGCCCGCTCGGCCGCCATGTCGGCCAAGGACGGTCAGCTGCGCGAGCGGGCAACGGCTAAGGAGGAGTTGCTGGCCGAGGCCGAGCGGCTGCTCCCGGTGACCGACCCCAAGACCGCCAGGGCCGCGATGCGCTCGATCCATCAGCGCTGGGACAAGATCGGTGCCGTCGCCAGGGACTCCCAGGAACGGCTCGAAGGCGGCCTGAAGAAGGTCGACGACGCGGTGCGCAAGGCCGAGGAGGTTCAGTGGCGCCGGACCAACCCGGAAGCCCTGTCCAGGGCCAGGGACACGGTCGCCCAGATCCGCCGGACGGTCGAGAACCTGGAAGGTCAGCTGAAGCAGGCGGACGAGAAGGGCGACGAGGCGGCCAGCCAGCGCGCGTCGTCGGCCCTGGAGACCCGCCGCGCCTGGCTTGCCGAGGCCGAGAAGACCCTCACCGACCTCACCAGCTGACGGGCGCGGCGCCCGCCCAGCACCCAGCGCTCGCCCGGCCCTGCTTAGCTCGCCTAGCTCGACTTATCATGACTTTGGCGCCCGCAAAAGGCATAAATTACCCGTGATCATGACGCGTAGTCATGATATGTCGCCGACGCGGAACGGGCGGATGCCCCGAATCGGGTAAATGCCGCTTAGCTGGTGACGCGATGGGCGTCGTAGACGCCGTCGATGGTGCGCACGGCCCGCAGAACGTGGCGCAGATGCTCGGGGTCGCCCATCTCGAAGGTGAACTTGCTCAGCGCGACCTGATCGCGCCGGGTCGTGACCGACGCGGACAGGATGTTCACGTGCTGCTCGGAGATCGACCTGGTGATGTCGGACAGCAAGCCGGTCCGGTCCAGGGCCTCGACCTGGATCGCGGCCAGGAAGCGCGAGCTCTCCCGCGGCGCCCAGTGGACGTTGACCATCCGCTCGGGCTCGGACTGGATCAGGTGCGCGACGTTGACGCAGTCGGCACGGTGCACCGACACGCCGTTGCCCCTGGTGACGAATCCGGTGATGATGTCGCCGGGCACGGGGGTGCAGCACTTGGACAGCCTGGCCCAGACGTCGGCGGCTCCCTCGACGCTGACGCCGGAATCGCCGGTTACCGGCCGCGGAGTCGGCTGCCTGGTCAGGACGGTGGCCTCGGCCAGGTCCTCCTGCGCTCCGGCCAGGCCGCCCGCCGACTTGACCAGCTTGGAGACGACCGACTGGGCACTGACATGGCCGTCGCCGACGGCCGCGTACAGCCCGGACAGGTCCGGGTAGCGCAGTTCCATCGCGATCACCTGGAGCGCGTCGGCGGTGGCCAGGCGCTGCAGCGGCAGGCCCTGCTTGCGCATGGTCCGCGCGATCATCGCCTTGCCGGTGTCGGCCGAGGCCTCGCGCCGCTCCTTGGAGAACCAGTGCTTGATCTTGTTGCGGGCCCTGGCGCTCTTGACGAAGCCGAGCCAGTCCTGGCTCGGTCCGGCATCGGGGGCCTTGGAGGTCAGGATCTCGACCGTCTCGCCGTTGGACAGCGGCGACTCAAGCGGCACGAGCCGTCCGTTGACCTTGGCTCCGACGGTGCGGTGGCCGACCTCGGTGTGGATCGCGTAGGCGAAGTCGACTGGCGTCGCGTCCTGCGGCAGCGCGATGACCTCGCCGCGCGGCGTGAACACGTAGACCTCGGCGCTGCCGACCTCGAACCGCAGCGATTCGAGGAACTCGGCCGGGTCGGCGGTCTCCCGCTGCCAGTCGACCAGCTGCCGGAGCCAGGCCAGGTCGGACGGGCTGCGGCCGGTCGCGACCTCCTCCTTGTACTTCCAGTGCGCGGCGACGCCGTACTCGGACCGCCGGTGCATGCCCCAGGTCCTGATCTGCAGCTCGACGGGCTTGCCGCCCGGGCCGATCACCGTGGTGTGCAGCGACTGGTACATGTTGAACTTCGGCATCGCGATGTAGTCCTTGAACCGGCCGGGGACCGGATTCCAGCGCGCGTGCACCGAGCCGAGCACCGCGTAGCAGTCGCGTACCGTATCGACCAAGATCCTGATGCCGACCAGGTCGTAGATCTCGTCGAAGCCGACATTCCTGGCGATCATCTTCTGGTAGACCGAGTACAGGTGCTTCGGCCGGCCGGTTACCTTCGCCTTGATCTTCGCTTCCCGCAGGTCGGCGTAGACCTCCTCGATCACTTCCTGTATGAACGCCTCCCGGCGCGGAGCGCGCTCCGAGACCAGCCGGGCGATCTCGTCATAGCGCTTCGGGAACAGCGTCGCGAAGGCCAGATCCTCGAGTTCCCACTTGACCGTGTTCATCCCGAGCCGGTGCGCGAGCGGAGCGTAGATCTCCAGCGTCTCGCGTGACTTCTGCTCCTGCTTCGGCCTCGGCAGGTAGCGCAGCGTGCGCATGTTGTGCAGCCGGTCGGCGAGCTTGATGACGAGCACCCTGATGTCGCGGGACATCGCCACGACCATCTTGCGGACGGTCTCGGCCTGGGCGGCATCGCCGTACTTAACCTTGTCCAGCTTGGTCACGCCGTCGACCAGCGCCGCGATGTCATCGCCGAAGTCACGCCGCAGTTCGTCGAGGGTGTACGGGGTGTCCTCGATAGTGTCGTGCAGCAGCGCCGCGCACACCGTGTCGTGGTTCATGCCAAGCTCGGCCAGGATCGTGGCCACGGCCAGCGGATGCGTGATGTAGGGATCGCCGCTCTTGCGCGACTGGTTCGCGTGGCACTTCGCCGCCACCTCGTAGGCGCGCTCGATCAGCCGGATATCGGCCTTCGGATGGGTCGTGCGGACCGTCCTGATCAGCGGCTCGAGCACCGGATTGACGCCGCCGCGGGACGCGGCGAACCTGCTGAGCCGGCGCCTGACCCCGGCGTGACCCGACCCCGAAGATCCGGAGCCGAATCCTTCCGGGGCCGGCAGATCGCGCGGCATCGACCGGGTAGGCGAGTTAGCCGTGCTGGCTTCGGCCGGCTGGTCGGCTAGCTCGACGTCGGGCTCGCTCTCGGGCGCGCCAACTACCGGGGTCACCCCATTGCCGGCCACGGGCAGTTCTTGGTCTTCGGGGCCTTGCCCCGCGGCCTCCTGGGTGACTCCGCTTCCGGCTTTTCCAGCCGTCGCAACGTCACCGGCCACTGCCGCTCCTCGCGTCAGTTGAAGCCCCTAGTGTATCCGCGGCATGACCCGTCGCGAGCCACGGCGGCGGAGTCGGCGGGTCTCGGTCAGGCCCAGCCGGCGGCCCTGGCAGGCGCGGCCGGGGGAACCGGCGAGCCAGGGAGCCCGGCAATGGCCGCCGAGGTCAGCGCTTCACAGGCCGAGCAGCGCGCGGATGTCCATGCCCGGCAGGCTGGCCCGGCCGCCGAGGAAGCCGAGCTCGATCAGGACGCTGAGCGAGACGACCTCGGCGCCGCTGCGCCTGATCAGCTCGGCGGTGGCGGCGGCGGTACCGCCCGTGGCCAGCACGTCGTCGATCATCAGCACGCGGTCGCCAGGCGCGAACGCGTCCACATGGACCTCCACGGTGGCGGTGCCGTACTCGAGCTGGTACGTCTCGGCGTGCGTCGGTCCTGGCAGCTTCCCGAGCTTGCGCACCGGCACGAAGCCGACACCGAGCTTGCAGGCAACCGGAGCGGCGAGAATGAAACCCCGGGCCTCGATCCCGGCCACCTTGTCGATCCGGTCGTGCCCGGCCGCCAGCGCGTCGACCGCCGCGGTGAAGCCGGACGCGTCAGCGAGCAGCGGCGTGATGTCCTTGAACACCACGCCCGGCTGCGGATAGTCCTGCACGTCCCTGATCAGCCTGCGCAGCACCGCGGCGATGTCCGTACCGCCAGCGCCCGCGTCGGTCGCGGACAAGGCAGCCTACCTGCGCTTCTTCTTGCCTGACGGGCGCCGCTGCGACGCGCTGGGCCGCCGCGGCTGCTGCCGTGGCCCGGACGCCGGCCGGGCCGCCGCGGAACCGCCAGCGGGACGCGCCGCGGACACCGGGGCCGTCTGAGCCTCGACGTCCTCGGCCGTCGCGTCCGGAGCTTCGGGGTCGTCCTGGATCACCTCGCCGGCCCCGGTCGCGTTGCCGACCGCCACCTTGGCCTGCCGCTTGGCACTGCCGGACCGCTGAGCGATCTGCTTGCGCAGCTGCTTGTAGGCCGGCTCGCGCTCCTTCAGGTCGGCCAGCACCGGGGTGGCGATGCAGATCGAGGAGTACGTGCCGGACAGCATGCCGACGAACAGCACCAGGGACAGGTCCTTCAGCTCGCCGTTACCGAGCAGGAAGACGCTGACGGCCAGGATCGAGACGACCGGCAGCAGCGCGATCACCGAGGTGTTGATCGACCGGACCAGGGTCTGGTTCAGCGCCAGGTTGGCGGCTTCGCTGTAGGTGGTCCGCCGGGTCGCCAGCAGGCCCGCCGTGTTCTCCCTGACCTTGTCGAAGACCACCACGGTGTCGTAGAGCGAGTAACCGAGGATGGTCAGCAGTCCGATCACGGTCGCCGGGCTGACCTCGAACCGCAGCAGCGCGTAGACGCCGACCGTGATCACGATGTCATGTACCAGCGCCACCAGCGCCGCTGACGCCATCCGCCACTCGAACGCGATCGACAGGTAGAGCACGATCACGACGAGGAAGGCGATCAGCGCCTCGATCGCCTTCTGCGAGATCTGGCTGCCCCAGCTTGGCCCGATCGACTTGAGGCTGACCTGGCTGGGCAGCAGATGGAACTTGGCTGCGATCGCGTTCTGGACCGCGAACTGGGTCTTCGTGTTCAGCACCGGAGTCTGCACGGTCCAGCTGGTACCGCCCTCTTTCTGGACGTTAATCGTGCTGCCGGTACCAGCTGCCACCACCGTGTTCGTGACCTGCGCGTTCGTTGCCGCCGGGGCCTTGAACTGGTAGACCGAGCCGCCCTTGAAGTCGATGCTGAAGTTGAGATGGAAGACGATCAGCGCGATGACGCTGACCGCCAGGATCGCGCCGGAAATCCGGTACCAGAGCTTCTGCTTGCCGACGAAGTCGAACGACACCTCGCCGCGGTACAGCCGGCCGCCGATGTTGCCGAGCCTGGACATCACGCCTCCTTCGGGGTGGTCCGGGCCGCGGTGGCCGACGTGGCACTGGCTGTGCCGGCCGCTGGCCTGGCCGTCGCCGCGCGCGAGCCCCGCCAGGGCGATTTAGCTCCGAGCCTGGCCGGGTCGAGGCCTGACCACTTGTGCCCGCGGCCGAAGAACTCGGTCCTGGCCAGCAGCGAGACCATCGGCTTGGTGAACAAGAACACGACGACAATGTCGATCAGCGTGGTCAGTCCGAGGGTGAACGCGAATCCCCTGACGTCGCCGATCGCGATGATATAGAGCAGCAGCGCGGCCAGGAACGAGACGGTGTCGGAGACCAGGATGGTCCGCCTGGCTCGCTGCCAGCCGCGTTCG
>JADGPC010000467.1 GCA_017882645.1 Streptosporangiales bacterium
GCCTCGCCGACTCCGCCCGCTCGGCAGCCGCCGCGGCGAGCAGTTCGCCGGCATGCGCCCGGCCGAATTCGGAGTCTTCAAGCCCGGCTAGCATCCTGGACAGCTCCCTGACCCGGCCGGAATCGTCCAGCCGGCTGATCCCGCTCGATACCACCAGCCCGTCCTCGGCTTTCTCCACCATCAAGTGCGTATCGGCGAACGCCGCGACCTGCGGCAGGTGAGTGACCACGATGACCTGAGCGAGGCGGGCCAGCCTGGCCAGCCGACGGCCGATCTCCACGGCAGCCTTGCCGCCCACGCCGGCGTCGACCTCGTCGAAGACGAACGTCGGCACCGGGTCGGCGCCGGCGAAGACGACCTCGATCGCGAGCATCACCCGGGACAGCTCACCGCCTGAGGCCCCTTTATGCAGCGGAAGAGGCGGCGCTCCCGGGTGGGCGGCCAGCCGGATCTCCACGTCGTCGCCGCCATGCGGGCCGTACTCCCGCAGCGCGCTGACCACGGCCGAGATCCTGGAGTGCGGCATGGCCAGCGCGGCGAGCTCGCCGGTCACCGCGGCGTCGAACCGCGCCGCCGCCTCCTGCCTGATCGCGGTGAGCTGGCCGCCGAGTTCCCTGACCCTGGCGGCCAGTTCGGCCTCCTGGTCCTGCAGGCCGGCGATCCGGTCGTCGTCACTGTCGAGCTCGGCCAGCCGCGCCGCCGCGCCCTTAGCCCACGCGAGCACGGCAGCCAGGTCAGGGGCCAAGGATTGGATCGGACCGCCGTCCTTGCCTGGCTCGTTCCCGGCGTGCTCGCCGCCTGTCGGGGCGGCGTCGGCGGGGACCGGGCCGGATTCGGCCACGGCGGGCTCCCCGGTCGGCAGTCCGCTGCCGCCGCCACTGGCCCCTGGCGCCCCGTTATCCCCCGAAGACAGCGAGCCGCCGCCCGCGGTGGCCTGCGGTACCTGCGCCGACCCGTAGCTGCGGATCAGCCTGGTCAGCTCGGCCCGGCGATCCTGCACGACCGCCAGCCGGGCCGGGTCGGCCTCGACCGAGTCGGCGTAGGAAGCCAGCTCGGCCGCGATATCCGAGATCAGGTACGAGGCCTCGCTCAGGCGGGCGGCGAGGTCACCGAGCGCGGGATCGTGCTGCGCCGCGCCCTCGAGCGCGTGCCGGGCCGAGCCGAGCAGCGTCAGCGCATCGGCCGCCTCGTAGGAGGCAAGGGACGGGTCGGAGATCAGCGCCTCGTGCGCGGTGGTGGCCGCGCTATGCAGCGTATCGGCGTTCGACAGCCGCTCGGCCTCGGCGTGCAGCTCGATGTCCTCGCCGTCCACGGGCTCGAGCCGTTCGACCTCGGCCAGCCCGTGCCGCAGGTCGTCGGCCTCCAGGGCGCGCTCGCGTGCCAGCGAGGTCAGCTCGGCGAGTTCCCCGGCGATCTTCAGGTGCTGCTGATAGGCCCGCTGGTAGTCGGCCAGCGCGCGGCTGAGCTCGGTCCCGGCGAACCGGTCAAGCGCCTGGCGCTGCCGGCCCGGCTTGAGCAGCTGCTGCTGGTCGGCCTGGCCGTGCACGGCGACCAGGTCGTCGGACAGGTACGTCAGCAGCGAGACCGGCACCGAGCGGCCTCCGGCGAAGGCACGCGATCGGCCTTCGGCGGAAACCGACCGGATCAGTACCAGCGTCGCGCCGTCGTCGTCCAGGTCGCCGCCCGCGTTGCTGACCTGCCTGGCCACCTCGCCGTCCGGGTCGGTCCGCAGCCGTCCCTCGACCGTGGCGCGCTCGGCACCGGGCCGGATCCGGCTCGGGTCGGCCCGGCCGCCGAACAGCAGGCCGAGGCCGGAGACGACCATCGTCTTGCCCGCGCCGGTCTCGCCGGTGACGACGTTGAACCCCGGTGATAGCTCGAGTACCGCCTCGTCGATGACGCCGAGGCCGCTGATTCTCACTTCCTCAAGCATCGCCTGCCGGCTCCTCGTCTCGCATCCGCGCGGCAGCGTCCTGCCGCGCCTCGCCCCGGCCGCGCCACCCCGCAACCGAGAGGCCGAACTTCGCCACCAGCCGGTCGGTAAACGACGCCCCGACATCCGCGCCGGCCTCACCGCGGCCGGCACCGTCCCGGCCGGCACCGTCCGGGCCTGCGCGACCGCGCAGCCGGGCGAGGAAGACGGGCTGGGCACCGCGCCGGACCTCGACCCGGGCGCCCGGTGGCAGCTCGACGGTCCGTCGGCCATCGCACCACAGCACGGCACCTGACGTCTCGCCCTGGCTGCCCGTGGCGCCGATTACTTCCGCGGCCAGAACTGATTCCGGTGATACCACCATAGGCCCTGCGAAAAGGGCGTGGGCGCTTATCGGCACCAGCAGCAGCGCCTCGACATCGGGCCAGACCACGGGGCCGCCCGCCGAGAACGCGTAGGCGGTTGACCCGGTCGGCGTCGCGAAGACGACACCGTCGCAGCCCCAGCGTGACAGCGGCCGCCCGTCGACCTCGGTCACCAGGTCGAGCATCCGCTCCCTGGCTGCCTTCTCGACCGTTGCCTCGTTCAGCGCCCACGTGGTGGCCGTTACCGAGCCGTTCTGCCGTACGGTCACGTCAATGGTCATCCGCTGCTCGACGCAGTACGTGCCGGCCAGGACGTGGTCGACCGCGTCGGCCAGCACGTCAGGTTCCGTCTCGGCGAGGAACCCGACGTGACCGAGATTCACGCCGAGCAGCGGAGTCCCGGCCGGGTGGGCGAGTTCCGCCGCGCGCAGCAGCGTCCCGTCGCCGCCGAACACGAGCACCATCTCGGCGCCCTCGGCCGCCCGCTGGGAGGCCGGAAGCACGGTCGCATCCGGCAGGCGAAGATCATCGGCCTCGGACTTGAGCGTCCGCACCGTCACCCCGGCCGCGTGCAGCCGCCCGGCGACGATCCGCCCCGTGTGGACCGCCTCGGGGCGACCGGTGTGCACGACGAGGAGCATGGCCCGGCTGGCGTGCTGGCTCACTGTGGCCCCTCGGCGACGGCCGCGCGCAGTTCGGCCTCATCCAGCGGCGGCGCGCCGCGGCGCAGCCACAGGAAATACTCCACGTTGCCGGACGGCCCCGGCAGCGGGCTCGCCGTGACGCCGCTGACGCCCAGTCCGAGGCCGAGCGCGGTCTGCGCCACGGCGGCGACCGCTCCGGCCCGCAGGTCGGGATCCCTGACGACTCCGCGTGCTCCGACCTTGCCCTTGCCTACTTCGAACTGCGGCTTCACCAGCAGCACGAAGTCAGCGTCCGGCGCGGCGCACCCGGCCAGCGCGGGCAGCACCTGGCCGAGGGATATGAAGGACAGATCACCCGTCACCAGGTCAGGCGCCGGAGCGACCTGGTCGGGCTGCAGGTTCCGCACGTTCACCCGGTCGAGCACGGTGACCCGGGGATCGGCCTGCAGGCGCCAGGCCAGCTGGCCGTAGCCGACATCGACCGCTACGACCTGGGCGGCGCCCGCCCGGAGCAGCACGTCGGTAAAACCGCCGGTCGAGGCACCAGCGTCCAGGCAGCGACGGCCGGACACCCGCAGTCCGGTGAAGGAGGCGAGTGCGCCGGCCAGCTTGTGGCCGCCGCGCGACACGTAATCAGGGCCGGCGTCGGCACGCTCGACGGTTATCGCGGCGTCCAGGCCGACCTGGGTCGCGGCCTTGGCCGCCGCCTGCCCGGATACCCGCACCTGGCCCGCAGCTATCAGCTCGGCCGCTTGTACGCGCGACCGGACCAGCCCGCGGCGGACCAGCTCCGCGTCCAGCCGTGCCCTCTTCGCCATCTGCCGGCGTCCTCGTGTCCTCGGGGTTCTTTGGTTCGCGTCGGTCGGTTGGCCGCTGTCACCTGGCGCCCTGATCGGACTGGCCGGTGCCCGAGTGCAGTTCGCCGAGCACCTCGACCAGTTGCCCGTGGATTCGCTCGAAGACCGGCGGATGCTCGGAGACGGGCCGCTCGTCGAGGTCGCCGAGCTGGCGCAGGGCCGCGTCTACTCGCGGCTCGCCGGTGGCCGTCAGCTCTCCGGCAGGCAGCTCGGTCAGGTCGGCTGGGGCGACGCCTGACCCGGTGTCTTGCTCCATCCTGTTACCAGCTCCTCGTGCCCTGGCTTCCTGCGTCCTGTCAGGAACGCTACCGTCCGGCGGGTCAAGCTGACGCCATTGGACTCACAAGCGCACACCCCCGGTGTCTGACTTCCGGCTGCCCGAAAGAGAATGACCATGAAAGCGGGGTGACGATGGCGACTGCCAACGAGTGCCGCAAGGCCCTTGAGAAGCTCACGGGCCGCATCTCGGACATGGACGAGTCCGTGCGCCAGGCGAAGCTGATGGACCGGACGCTCAGCTGCCATGTCTCTGACCTGGGCATCACCTACCTGACCCGGCTGGGCCCGCACGGCGCCGACCCGATCAAGGAGACGGACGACGGTCGCCCGTCCGCCCAGATCCGCTTCACCGCCAAGAGCGACGACGTCCTGACCATCGCCGACGACCCGGGCAGCTTCGCCCGGGCCTGGCTCTCCGGACGGCTCAAGGTCGAAGGCAACTTCTTCGACCTGCTCCACCTGAGAAGGCTGCTCTGAGATCACGCCGACGCCCGGCTCGGCCCGGCCGCAGCCCGAGCACCTCGCTCAGCGCGCCGTA
>JADGPC010000468.1 GCA_017882645.1 Streptosporangiales bacterium
GGCCGGGAGTACGTGCAGAGCTGCCAGTTCGGCAACACGACGCCGGACGAGCTCGCGGCCAGGTTCGCCGCGGCTGACGCCGCCGTGCTGACGCCGATCAAGGGCCTGCTCGGCCTCGACCAGGCCGTGAACGTGGTCAGCGCGGCGGCTCCGCTGCCGCCCGAGGTCGCCGCGTTCTTCGCCGGCCTCGGCATGAAGATCCTGGACGTCTACGGGATGACCGAGACGACCGGAGCCTTCACCACCAACACGCCGACCGCGTTCCGGCTCGGTACCGTCGGCCGGCCGGTTGCTGGCATCGAGGTGAAGATCGCCGACGACGGCGAGATCCTCGCTCGCGGCCCGCTCAACACCCCGGGCTACCTGAACCTGCCCGACCAGACCAGGGCGCTGCTCGACGAGGACGGCTGGCTGCACACCGGCGACATCGGCACGATCGACGCCGACGGGTTCGTCTGCGTCGTGGACCGCAAGAAGGAGCTGATCATCACCTCGGGCGGCGAGAACATCTCGCCCGCGGCCGTCGAGAACGCGCTGGTGGCCAACCCGCTGATCGGCCAGGCCCTGTCCTTCGGCGACCGCCGCCGGTTCGTCGTCGCGCTGCTCACGCTGGACGGCGAGGTCGCTCCGGCCTGGGCCAGGGCGCGCGGGATCGAGGCGTCGTCGCTGGCCGAGCTGGCCGAGCACCCGGTCGTGCTGCAGGCCGTGGATGCGGCGGTGGCCGCGGCGAACGAGCAGCTGGCCCGGGTCCAGCAGGTGAAGCGATGGCGGCTGCTGCCGGTCGAGTGGACCGCGGAGAGCGAGGAGCTGACGCCGACCTTCAAGCTCAAACGCCGGATCATCCACAACAAGTACGCCGACGTGATCGACTCCCTCTACGCCGAGCTCGACTAGGCAGGCGTCGGCCAGCGACATCGGCGGACCGCCGATGCTGCTATAGCGACATCAGCGGTCCGCCGATGTTGTCCGGTAGGGTCAAGCCCGGAGGCGTCTGGGCACCTGGTGGGCTCCCCGGTCTTCAAAACCGGCGGACGGCGCGCTGCGTCGTCGGCGGGTTCGATTCCCGTCCGCCTCCGCTACGGACCCCAGGCGTTCAGGTGGGTGCCGGTCGCCGTGTACGCAAGCCATCGGCGAATGCGCTCTGCGGGAAGTCGACGTCGCCCTGGTTCAGGGTGGTCAGGATTGCTCCGGTGGAGGCATCGATCAGGTAGGTGGCATCGGGCGCGGTGCCGTTGTCGTAGGTGCCGACCCCCGATGACGCCGCTGGCGTTAATCGCGGGGCTGGTCAGGACGCCTTCTGGCAAGCCTGTCTGCCAGCCGATGGCGCCGGTCGCCGATCGATGAGGCGCCGATCCGGCGCGTCCAGATCACCTTCATGCTCGACCGCCGGAAGGCGTAGTAGCGGCCGTTCTTGTTGCAGGCCCCGACCAGCGAGGCAACGCCGGGCTGAGCTTGAGTACCGAGTCGGTGTCGTATCGGAGCGAGGAGCCGGGGCCGTTGCCGGTGGTGGCGTAGACATCGCCCGAGCCGTCCACCGCCACCGACGACCAGACCGAACCGCCTACCGCCCCCTTGGGCACCGTGTAGAAGGAAGCGATCTTCTTCCCCGTCGTCTGCTGGTAGCCGCGATTCCGCCCCGAACCAGCGGCTTGTCGCAGTTCGACGAGATGCCGACGTAGATCTTGCCGCTTACCACGGTGGGCGAGGACCTCTGGAAGTAGTCATTGACCTTCTTGGACGGGATCGCAATGGGGGAGCGCCAGTCCTGCTTGAGCGTCGCGGCATCCAGCGCGTACAGGTAGCCGTCCGGAGCGGCGATATAGACCGTGTCCCGGCCGGTTGACGGGTCTCGCGCGACCGTGGCGGTGGCGGCGAAGCCGAATGCCGAGCAGGTGTGTTTCGGCTGGAAGCCTGCCACTTCATGGACAGGCTGGGGGCGATGGCCGGGGTGATGGCGGGATCCGAGCTGGCCGACGTGTGCGCGGGCCCGCCGAGGTAGGCGGTCCAGTCCGTCGGCATCACCGGGATGCCGGCGTGGCCACTGCGAGCACGCTGGTCAGCGCGGCAATCGCCGGCAACATCCGGCGGCTGAAGATTCGCACTGCGGGCGTCATGCGTGATTCCGATCAGTCCCGTCATCTGGCTTGCTGGGCATTATGCCGAAAATGATGGCGCATGATGACCCATGAGAATGAAAGGACAGAACGACGGGAACGCCAGGACTGGCGGGAGTGGCGGGATAACTGCCGGATAACTACCGGATAACTCGAGAGATCCGGTTCACTGGCCCGGGTCCGGCTGGCCGTGGGGGCGCTGCAGGCCGGTCTCCGTGGCCGCGGCGGGATCCTGGCCGGACGGGAACGGGTTCGGCGCGGGCGGGAACGGCGGCTGTGACGTGCTGGGCAGGTCCTGCGTGAGCCCGAATGGATCATGGGGCGGGTACTGCTCGGGCGTCGCGGCGTACTGTTCGGGCGGGAGCGAGTCCGGTGCGGTCGGGTACTGCCCCGGATACTGAGCCGGAGCCGGGAAGTCCTGTGTCTGGCCTGGCTGGAACGTCTGGCCTGGCTGGTACGTCTGGTCAGGCTGGTACGTCTGGTCAGGCTGGTATGTCAGGCCGGCATGGTCCTTGTGGGCCGCGATCGAGAAGCGGCCGAGTGCCAGCGCGGCGAAGAACACGATCAGCGCGCCGACGCCGGCATAGAACGTCAGGCCCGTCAGCACGATCACCTGCGTGCCGGTACCGAGCGGCCCGCCAGTGGTGATCGACGCGGCCTGCCCGGCCGGCAGCAGCCGGACCAGCGCCGCTCCGGCGATGAGCCAGGCGCCGCCGAGCGCAGCGACGAGCGCGCAGAAACCGCCGAGCGCCCTGCTGCGCGTGGCCAGCACGATCAGGCCCGCGACCAGCACGAGGGCGCCGGGAAGCACCGACAGGTACAGCCTGCCGTGGGTGATGTCCCACGCCTTGTCGGGGGTGAACCCGTAGCCGAAGGACGGCCCGGCGAGGGGCGCCACTCCTGCCCAGCCGCCGAGCAGGACAAGGGCGAGTCCGCACAGACTGCCCCTGCTCCGCGGTGTCCGCACGTCACTGGCCATGTCCACTCTCGCTTTCCTCGCATCCGCTGATCAAGCCTGGCACATCAGGACGCATGATGGGCAACTTGCCAGGACGACGCGGCGCCGTGTCGCGCCAGCTAGCCCGGTGCCTGGTCACGCAACGCGCCGCCGTCAGGCGGCGAGAGGTATGGTCGCGGTCGTGGACGATGCCCGCCGGCTGGTGCCGCGCACCGACGCCATCCTGGCCGACCCGCGGCTGGCCGCTGCCGAGGTCCGGCTTGGCCGGCCGCTGGTCCGCGACGCCGTGCGCCGGGCACAGCAGCGAGCCAGGGACGGCGAGATCGCTCCTGACGAGGTGGCGGCGGCGGCCGTGACCGCGCTGCCGCCGCTGGCGGCCAGCCTGACACCCGTGCTCAACGCGACCGGCGTGCTGCTGCACACGAACCTGGGCCGGGCGCCGCTGTCCGCTGCCGCGCGCGACTCCGTCGCCGCCGCTGCTGGCTGCACCGACGTTGAGTTCGACCTGGCCAGGGGAGCCCGCGGGCGCCGCGGTGCCGCGATGCTCGCCGCCCTGGCCAGGGCCGTGCCTGACGCCCAGGCCGTTCACGTGGTGAACAACAACGCGGCCGCGCTGGTGCTCACAGCGACCGCGCTGGCCGCTGGCCGCGAGATCGTGGTCAGCCGGGGCGAGCTGATCGAGATCGGCGACGGCTTCAGGCTGCCCGAGCTGCTGGCCAGCACCGGTGCCACGATCCGGGAGGTCGGCAGCA
>JADGPC010000469.1 GCA_017882645.1 Streptosporangiales bacterium
CGCTGTCGACGACCCGCACGTCGAAGCCGGGCATCGGCTTGGTGGGCGAGCCCGCCTTGGTCGGCATCGGCTCGAGTCCCATCGGGTTGGCGGCCACTGGCCAGCCGGTCTCGGTCTGCCACCAGTGGTCGATCACCGGAATGCCGAGCAGGCCGCCAGCCCAGCGGTAGGTCTCGGGATCCAGCCGCTCTCCGGCCAAGAACAGGTACCGCAGCCCGGACAGGTCGCAGGCTGCGGCCAGGTGCCCGTCCGGATCATCCTTCTTGATCGCGCGGATCGCGGTCGGCGCGGTGAACAGCGCCTTGACGCCGTGCTCGGCGACCACCCGCCAGAATGCGCCAGCGTCAGGAGTCCCGACCGGCTTGCCCTCGTACAGCACGGTCGTGCAGCCCGCCAGCAGCGGGGCGTAGACGATATAGGAGTGGCCCACGACCCAGCCCACGTCCGATGCGGCCCAGAACACCTCGCCGGGACTCATGTCATAGATGTGCCGCATGCTCCAGGCCAGCGCCACGGCGTGGCCGCCGTTGTCCCTGACGACGCCTTTCGGCTTGGCGGTCGTACCCGAGGTGTACAGGATGTAGAGCGGATCGGTCGCCGCCACCGGTACGCACTCCGCGGGCTCGGCCCCGGCCATCGCGTCCTGCCAGTCCAGATCCCGGCCCGGCACCATCGCGGCTGCGGCCTGCGGTCGCTGCACGATCACGCACCGGCCGGGCGTGACCGCGGACAGCTCGATCGCCCGGTCGAGCATCGGCTTGTACTCGATGACGCGGGAACCCTCGATCCCGCACGACGCCGACACGATGACCTTGGGCGCCGCGTCGTCGATCCGCAGGGCCAGCTCGTGCGGAGCGAAGCCGCCGAACACTACCGAATGCACGGCGCCGATCCTGGCGCAGGCCAGCATCGCGATCACGGCCTCGGGAATCATCGGCAGGTAGATGACCACCCGGTCTCCAGCGCCGACTCCGGCGCCGCGGAGCACCCCGGCGAACCTGGCCACCTGGTCGAGCAGCTCGGCGTAGCTGAAGACCCGCCCCGAGCCCGTCACCGGGCTGTCGTAGATCAGCGCTGGCTGGTCGCCGCGGCCAGCGGCGACATGACGGTCAAGCGCGTTGAAGCAGGTGTTCATGCTGCCGCCGGTGAACCACCGGTAGAACGGCGGCGCCGAGTCATCAAGCACGCTCGCCGGCTCGGTGTACCAGTCGATCAGCCCGGCCGCCGCACCCCAGAATCCTCGCGGATCAGCCATGCTCCGGCTGAACTCCTGCTCGTACCGCCCCATGCCGTCACTCCCGTCACCGTGCGCTGTCATGCTCGTGTTAGCCGCGATACCCGTCCGCGGCCCGGCTAGTGCAAGCAGGGCCACCCCGGCGGGCAGCAGCCGCGGTACGAGAGACTGGCTCTCGTCGCTCGTGCTACGTACTGCCGACAAGGAGCGCACCACGACTTTGAGCGATAACGCAACCCCGGGCGCTGATGACGGCACCGAGCCCGATGCCCGGTTCACGATGGCCAACGAGCGGACCTTCCTGGCCTGGAGCCGCACGGCGCTGGCTCTTGTCGTCGGCGGCCTGGCCATCGCCCAGCTCCTGCCGCCGTTTCCCAACGTGCCGTGGGGGCGGTCCGTCATCGCCACTCCGCTGATTCTGCTCGGCGCGGCCGTGTCGGTGCTCAGCTACTTCGAGTGGCGGGCCAGCCAGCGTGCGCTCCGGCTGGGATCTCCGCTGCCCCGGTCGCAGCTGCCGAAGATCCTGGCCTTCACGATCGCGGTGATCGCGCTGGTCGCCGGAGCCGTCGACCTGTACTCCCGGCTGACGTCCCGGTGAGCCAGGACGGCGGCCACCCCCACACCCCGCCCGCTGACGACCTCGAGGACGCCGATCCCGTGCTGGCCCGCGAGCGGACCGAACTGGCCTGGACCCGCAGCGCGATCTCGTTCCTCGCCCTCGGCATCGCTATCCTGAAACTCAGGCCGGTCGTGGGCATCCCGCTGCTGGCGTTCAGCGCCGTCGTCTGGCTGATCGGACGCGCGTCACCGGCTCCCGATCAGCCCGCGACCGCCGCCAGGCGGATACTCCTGGTCACGGTGGCCGTGTGCGTACTCGCGCTGGCCTCGCTCGTGCTGGCGCTCGTCGACCGCGGCTCGCCTGGCCTGCGGCCGTAAGCTGACCCAGATCGCCTGCAGCGCGCGGTAGATATTGCCGCCGAGAACAGCCCGGATCTCCTGGTCGCCGAAGCCGTGGCTGACGAGCCAGCCGGTGATGTTCGCGAAGTTCTCGGTCGGATTCTCCAGCCCGTCGACGTAGCGGACCGGATCGAAGCTCGGGCCGCGGGTGGCGCCGATGCTGAGCAGGCGGGCGAAGATCGTGTGCAGCATGACGTGGTCGCCGTACAGGGTGTCGGGCCCGAACGCGACATGCTCGATGCCGACCAGGTCCGCGCAGTAGCGGAAGTGATCCATCACCGACTCGATCGTGTGCCGGGGGTGCGCGGCCGACAGGGTCGTGTGCGGGGCGGCAGACATGCCGATCACGCCCCCGGTCTCGGCCACGGCCCGCAGCACGTCGTCGGGCTTCATCCGGGAGGTATTCCAGACCGCCCGCGCGCCCGCATGGGTCAGGAACACCGGCTTGTCGGTGTGGCGGCACACGTCGAGGGCGGTGCGGTCCGAGGAGTGGGACAGGTCGATGGCCAGGCCAAGCCGGTTCATCCGGGTAACGGCCCGCCTGCCGAACGCCGTGAGGCCGCCGTCGTAGGGCTCGGCCAGGCCGCTGCCGAGCGCGTTGGCGTCGGAGTACGCGATGCCGATCTGCCGGAGCCCGAGGCCGTAGAGCACGTCGAGCCGGTCGAGCTCGTTCTCGATCGGCGTGGCCGCCTCGAGGCCGAACAGCAGCCCGACCCGCCGGTCGCGGTACGCCTCGTCGATGTCGGCGATCGTGCGGATCGTCATGATGTCGCGCTGGTGGGCCAGGTCGGCCTGGCGCATCCCCAGGTCGGTGATGATGTCGTCCCACCGCCACGGCGCGTTCCCCGTCACGCAGGCCGTGCCGTCCATCATGTTGTCGAACACCACCGTCATGCCGGATGCGGCCAGGCCCGCGTACGCCGCGTGCTGCCGCCCGGTGCGGTTGTATTCCGGTGTCTCCTCCATCCGGAGCGGGAAGCGGACCGGATGGTCGTGCAGGCTGATCACCATGGCGTCGGTCAGCAGCCTGCGGGCCCGCTGCTGCTGCTCCGGGCTCAGCCCGGCGGCATACGCAGGCACGCGGCCGAACTCCGGCGCCAGCTCGAACTGGCGGAAGTCCTCACCCGCGATGAGATAGGAATAGGCGGCATAGCCGTCGCCTGAGTTCAGGTCCCGCCCGGCCGGAATCTCGTCAGCCATCACGTATCACCCCTCGATCCGCGCCCTCGCCGGCGGCAGGACGGCAGGTTACCGGAGGGTGCCCGGTTTGTGTACCTCGGCGAGAACTGACCCGATGAGGCGCGACGAGTGCGACAGCTGACGCCTGGCGTGAGATGTTGGCAGCATGCGAGCGCGTCATGATCTCTGACCGGCAGTTGCGGGTGGCCGTCACCGGCCCGACCGGAACCTTCGGATTCGGGCTGATGCCGCTGCTGCAGGCCGACGAGCGGATCGCGCACGTTACCGGAGTGGCCCGGCGGCCGTTCGACCCGGCCGCCCACGGCTGGCCGAAGATGGAGTACCGGCGCGGCGATGTGCGCGATCCCGCGGCGCTGCGGGACGCGTTCCGCGGCTGCGATGTCGTCGTGCACCTGGCATTCATGATCACCGGCGCGCAGCCGCGGCACGCTATCCGGGCGGTCAATGTCGAAGGCACGCTGAACGCCTTCCGCGCTGCCGCCGAGACCGGGGCCCGCCGGTTCGTCTACGCCTCGTCGGTGGCCGCGTACGGCTTCCACGACGACAATCCGGCCGAGCTGACCGAGGAATGGCCGGTGCGGCCCGCGGCCCGGCTATTCTACGCGCAGCAGAAGGCTGAGCTCGAGGTGCTGCTGGCAGCCGAGGCCGCGGCAGGTCCCGGCCTGGCCCTGTATCTGCTGCGCCCGTCGATCGTCGTCGGCCCGCACACGGTGGGCGCCAAGGATCTGCTGCCCGGCCGGCTGGCGCCGCTCGGCCGCCTGCTGGCCCGTGACCTGGCCGGGTTCCGGTTCCCGGTTCCGCTGCCGGTGGCAGTACCTGACCTGCCGATGCAACTCGTCCACGAGGAAGACGTCGGCCGTGCGCTGGTGCAGTGCATCGTCGCGGCGGGCCCGGCAGGCCCGTACAACATCGCCGCCGACGGGATCATCACCCCGGCCGATATCGCCCGGGAGCTCGGCCTGATCCCGGTGCCGCTGCCGGCTGGCCCGGTGCGGGCCGCGGCCCGGGCGCTGGCCGCGCTTCCGGCGCTGCCAGCCTTCGCCGAGTGGACCGAGGCCGCCAGCCGCCCGGCCATCATGGACACCAGCCGCGCGAGGAAGCAGCTCGGCTGGTCACCCCGGTTCACCGCGCTGGAGGCGCTCCGGGACACCCTCCGCCACCCGGCCGC
>JADGPC010000470.1 GCA_017882645.1 Streptosporangiales bacterium
ATCGACCGCGGACTGGTCATCGCGAGGGGCACGGCCGAGGAGCTCAAGGGCCAGGTCGGCGGCGACGTGCTCGAGTTCGAGGTCCCTGACCGGGCCCGGATCGACGACGCCGTGGCGGCCATCAAGCCGGTCGGGGAAGGCGAGCCGCACGTGGACTCCGGCACCGGGCTGGTCAGCGTCGGGGTCGGCGGGCGCGGCTCGGAGGCGCTGATCGAGGCGGTGCGCGGTCTCGACGGCGCTGGCGTCGCCACTCGCGGCCTGAGCCTGCGGCGCCCGTCGCTCGACGACGTGTTCCTGGCCCTGACCGGGCACGCCGCCGAGGAGGCCGGCCCGCCGGAAGGACGCCGCCGGGGCCAGCGCCGGGGCCGGAAGGCAGGCGCCGAGGGCGCCGGAAACGGGAGGACGTCATGACCGCGGTCGCCGAGCCGGTCGCTCCGCCGCTTCCCGAGCCCGGGCTGGTCACCAGAGCTCGCTGGTCGGTGAGCGACACGATGACGATTGCCCGGCGCAACCTGCTGGTCTGGATGCGCGTGCCCGCCTACATCGTGTTCACGATCATCCAGCCGATCATGTTCGTGCTGATGTTCCGGTACGTATTCGGCGGCGCGATCCCCATCCACGGCACCTCGTACGTCGAGTTCCTGATGCCGGGCATCCTCGGCCAGACGGCCGCATTCGCGTGCTTCGGGACCGCGATCGCGCTGGCGCAGGAACTGCAGAAGGGCGTGATCGACCGGCTGCGGTCGATGCCGATGTCGCGCTCGGCCGTGCTGGCCGGCCGCCTGGTGGCCGATACCGCTCGCATCATCGTGACGATCGTGATCATCGTGGGCATCGGCTACGCGGTCGGCTTCCGGTTCATCAACGGCGTCATCCCGGCGATCGGCATGGTGCTGCTGGCCATCGTGTTCGCGCTGGCGTTCTGCTGCATCGCCGCCTACACCGGGCTGGCCATCGGCGACGAGGAGTCGGTCCAGGCGTTCGGGCTGATCTGGCTGTTCCCGCTGACGTTCGTCAGCTCCGCGTTCGTGCCGATCTACACGATGCCGGGCTGGCTGCAGGCGTTCGCCAACAACCAGCCGGTCACTTACACGATCAACGCGATGCGGGCCCTGGCCATCGGCCCGGCATCGCACCAGCCGCTCGGGCCTAACTTGCTCAAGAGCCTGGCCTGGCTGATCGGCATCTTCGTGGTCTTCGTGCCCCTCTCCGTCCGCGCCTACAAGCGCGCCAGCTGACCGGCATCGCGCTCGGGCCGACGCCCACCTGAGCATCCTGACCGTCAGCACCGAGTTGCTGGACGATCGCCCGGACCTGGGGTCGACGTCCGGGCCTGGCTGGACACCGATCCTGTGCAGCATGCTCTGGCCCGCCAGCCTTGAGCACCTAATCCTAGTTTCTCGATCGGGATTGACGGATTAGCATCTGATCTGCATACTCATCCCGTGGATACGTTGCCTGTCACCGCGTTGGATGGTTTCGAAGCGGACGCCGCCGGGTTGCCGTTCCTCGACGTTCTCGGCGAGGAGTTCCAGCGGGACCCTTATGGCCTGCTTGACCGGCTGCGCGCGCAGAGCTGGCTGGTCAGGACGCCGCTCGGCTTCACTGTGATCGGCTACCCAGAGGCCATCTCGATCAAGCGGGACCCTGACATCGTCCGGATCTTCGACGCGGTCGACGCCCAGCGCAGTCCGCTGCTGCACCGCAAGGCCGCTGAGAACATGTCGAGCCAGAGCGGAGCGCGGCTCGTCAGGCTGCGGAAGATCATCGTTCAGGCACTGCGGCCGCGGCAGGTTGCCGTCTACCGGGAAGGCATGTCCGCGGTCGCGCACATGCTCCTTGACCAGATTGCCGATCCCCTGCACGCGGATCTGGTGGCGGAGTACGCCGGTCCCTATCCGGGCCTGGTCATGAGCCCGCTGATGGGCGTTCCGTTCGCGGAGACCATTGAGCTCGACGAGTGGGCGAGCACGATCAACGAGCTCGGCAATCACTCCAGGTATGACGACCGCATCCCAGTCATCGAGGCGGCCTGGCGGTCGATGGAGACCTACTTGTCCGACCTCATCGCCGAGCGCAGAGCCCGGCCGCGGGGCGACATCATCAGCGATCTGGTGCGGGGGGTGGACGCCGATCCCGATCTCGACGACGAGGACCTGCTCAGCCTGGCCATGGCTGTCGTCAACGCCAGCATCGACAACGTCAGGGCGCAGCTGTGCTCCACCATCGAAGCCCTGCTGCTCAACCCCGCCACCTGGGACGCGCTCCAGGCGGATCCGTCCAGAGCGCCGTACGCCGTCGAGGAGGGCCTGCGCTACTTCCCGGCCGGCGACGACATCCAGCACAAGGTGCTCACGACGAAGGAGCTGTCCGGCATGGTGCTCCCGGCCGGCACTTTGCTTTTCATCAGCAAGAAGGGCGTGAACCGTGATCCGCGCCTGGTGCCCGATCCCCACCAGTTCCGGATCGACCGAGTGTCCTCCGCCCATCTGACCTTCGGGTTCGGCCTGCACGCATGCGTCGGGGCCATCCTCGCCAGGGCGGCGATCGCCGAGGGACTGCTCGCCCTCACCGGTCGGGTGCGCGGCTGGGAGCTGCCCGGCCCGTACGGCAGGAGCGGCATCGAGTCCTCGGCTCGGCCGCTGGCGCTTCCGGTGCGGCTCGATCTCGCCGCTCACACCGGGGCCTGCCAATGCGGCTGACTGTCGATCCGAGCCGCTGCCGGGGCCACGCCCAGTGCGTCCTGGCCGCTCCGAATGTCGTGATGCTGAATGACGACGGCAAGTCCCAGGTCATCAGCGAAATCGTCGACGCTGCCTACGCCGACGAGGCGCGAACTGCCGAGCTGCTGTGTCCCGAGGAAGCCTTCACGATCACCGATTGACCTCGCCGCCCCTGCCCCGCAACTCCCGAGGAACCCGATGCTCAACGACGCCGGCGCCGCCGCGGCGCTGACGACCCCGCGACCTTCCGGCGCCAGGGAGCAGTTCAGGCAGCTGGCCCGCCGCCCGCTGCAGCCTCGCCGCCGACTTCATCCTGGCCAGTGGCTCGCCAGCGTCGTCGTGATTGGCTTTGCCGCCTGGCTGATCAGGACACTGGCCGCGAACAAGCTGATCGGCTGGTCAAGTGTCGGCCACTTTCTGTTTTCCGGCGCTATCTTGCACGGGCTTCTCGGAACGCTGGAGCTCACCGTGGTCTCCATGGCGCTGGCGATCGCACTCGGCTTCGTTCTCGCCGCACTCGGCGCCTGCGCCAATCCCGTGCTGGTTTCCTTTGTCAGGTTCTACGTCTGGGTATTTCGCGGCGTGCCGCTGATCGTGCAGATCCTGGCCTGGTACAACCTGGCGCTCGTCTTCCCGGTGCTGGCCCTCGGGGTGCCGTTCTCGACCTGGCACCTGCAGGGACCGACGAACACGCTGATCACGCCGTTTCTGGCGGCGATTCTGGCGCTCGGGTTGCACGAGGCCGCCTACATGGCCGAGATCGTCCGGGCCGGCCTGGTCCCGGTCCCGCACGGTCAGACCGAGGCGGCACTGAGCGTCGGCCTGACCAGGAGGCAGGCGATCAGGACCGTAGTCCTGCCGCAAACCCTGCGCGTGATCGTGCCACCGACCAGCAATCAGCTCGTCGGACTGCTCAAGGCGTCGGCCCTGGTGTCGGTCATCGGCGGGGTTGAGCTGCTCACTACCGCTCAGCGGATCTACTCGGTCAACTTCCAGGTGATGGCACTGCTGATCGTCGCGTCGGTCTGGTACCTCATCGTGGTCTCGTTGCTGACCGTGGGCCAGCACTTCCTCGAGCGCCGGCTCAACCGGGACCGGATAGGCGGCGATCGCTCGGCCAGTTCGGAGCTGGCTCCCGATCTCAGCGGAATTGACCCGCAGCTATGAACGCGACCACGGCGGAGCCGATGGTCGAGGTACTCGACCTGCACAAGAGTTTCGGCAGCACTGAGGTGCTGAAGGGCGTTGACCTTCAGGTTCATGCCGGCGAGGTGATGTGCATCGTCGGGCCGTCAGGCTCCGGCAAGAGCACCCTGCTCAGGACGATCAACCGGCTCGAGGTCCCCGACTCTGGGCTCGTCGTGGTCGGAGGCGAGATCATCGGCTACGAGCTGCACGGCATCCAGCTGCGCGAGCGCAGGGAGGCCGATGTCGCCAGGCAGCGCAGCCGGATCGGCATGGTCTTCCAGCAGTTCAACCTCTTCGGCAATCGCACCGCGCTCGAGAACGTGATGCTCGGCCCGGTGCGAACCCGCCGCGCCGACCGGGCGACCGCGAGGCAGGAGGCACGGCGGCTGCTGATCCAGGTCGGTCTCGAGCACCGGCTGCACGCCTATCCGGGCAGCCTGTCCGGCGGCGAGCAGCAGCGGGTCAGCATCGCCAGGGCGCTGGCCATGAAGCCCGACCTGATCCTGTTCGACGAGCCCACCAGCGCGCTGGATCCCGAGCGCGTCGGCGAGGTACTCGACGTGATGCGTGCCCTCGCGGCGGACGGGCTCACCATGCTGGTCGTCACGCATGAACTCGGCTTCGCCAGGGAAGTTGCCGACACGCTGGTCTTCTTCGACGACGGGCGAGTAGCGGAGTCCGGTCCCTGCCGGGATGTGCTCGCGCGGCCGCGCCAGGCGCGCACCAAGGACTTCCTCGCCCGAGTGCTGTGAGGTTATTCCTGACTATTCGATTATACGGCTTTGAGTAATTACTAGGGGAGGAAATAGGCAATGAGCACCCGAATGGCTCGCATGGCAATCCTGACGCTGGGGACCGCGGTCGCGGTCAGCGTGGCGGCCTGCGGATCGGGCAGCGGCGGCACGGCGAGCGGCTCGTCGTCGGCTGATCCGGCTTCCGCCGCCCCGCTGAACAAGGAACTGCCCGCTGCGATCCGGCAGGCGGGAGTAATGACTATTGGCACCTCGGTGGCCTTTCCGCCATACGACTTCAACCGCGCGGGGTCGAGCACCGTCATCGGGTTCGAGCCCGACCTCGAGGCAGCGATCAGCAAGCTGCTCGGGGTGAAGCTCAACCTCGACGCCGTGCAGTTCCCTGAGCTGGTCCCCGGCGTCCAGGACAAGCGCTTCGACCTCGCGATCGACGGCATCTCCGACAGCAAGGCACGCGAGAAGCTGGTCGACTTCGTCGACTACGGCTCGGCTGGCACCGTCATCCTCGTGCCGACTGCGAAGGCCAAAGGGGTGACGAGCCTGCTCGACATCTGCGGGCACAGCCTCGCCTACGCCAGCGGAACCTACGGCCAGCAGACGGCGAGCGACATCGCTACCCTCTGCGGGAAGGCGCACAAGGCGCCGATCACCAAGACCGCGTTCCCCGACGCGCCGTCGATCCAGCTGGCACTGGAGTCGGGCCGGATCGACTTCGAGATCGAGGACACCGCGACGGGTGGCTATGACGCCAAGGTCTCGAGCGGCAAGATCACCGCAATTCCGGTGCCCGCCGCAGAGGCGACCGGCGATTTCGCGTCAGGCCTGTTCGGCGTCGTCGTGCCGAAGAGCCAGCGGCAGCTATCGCACGCCATCCAGGACGCGCTCACCACGCTGCTGAACAACGGCACGTACACCTCGATTCTCGCGAAGTGGGGCGTCTCCCAGCTGGCCGTGAAACAGATCACCTTCGATACGCCGAGCTACTAGCGTTCGGTCCTGGCACTCGCCCGGGCGGACTCACCCGAGGAACGGAGATCGCGATGCCTGTCATGACAAGCACGGGCCGCCGGGCGGCCGGCTCACTCGACGTTCGCAGCCTGTGGTACACCCGGTGCCCGGTACCGACCGCATCCAGCGTCGCGATCAGCGGGGGCTGGCTCGACCGGGAGTTCGAGCCAGACCAGATCACCTTCCGCTCCCTGGGCGAGTGCCGGGACCCTGAGCTGCGGCTGGCCCACTACACCCATGCCCATCCGGCACTTTTCAGGGAAGGCGGAGTCGTCCCGCCGCTGTGGGCCAGCGCGACCACCGGCGCCAACCGGCTGATCGGGCTGGCCAGGGTCGACCAGTTCCAGGGGCTGCTGGCCCTGCGCGGCAGCGCACTCGCCGACAGCGGCGACCTGTGCGGGGCGAGGATCGCGTTGCCCGCCAGGCTTGGTCAGCCGATCGACTTCTCCCGGGCCGTTTCCTGGTCCGGCATCGAGACCACGATCGCGACCGCCGGCCTGACCCCCCGCGACGTCAGGCTCGTTGACGTGGCCTCACGCGAGCCCTTCCTCAGCCCTGCGGCGGGCGCCAGAGGCGCGAGCCTGTACACGGCCCGCGAGAACGTCCGGCTCTACACTGCCGAGGTGCTGGCGCTGATCCGCGGTCACGTAGACGCCATCTACGCGGCTGGGCCGCATGCCCTGGCCACCGCGGCCCTGATCGACGCGGTTCCGGTGGCGGCCAGCCGGAGCGAGGCGCACCTGCGCGTCCTCACTGTCAGCGCCGAGTTGCTTGAGGCTCGCCCGGATCTGGTGCATCGGTACGTCGGCGGGCTGCTGCGGGCATCTCGCTGGGCGGCCACGCACGCCAGCGAAACCTGGCGGGTGATCGCCGCCGAGGTCGGCGCAGCGGAGGAATGGGCTCAGGCTGCTTACGCCGACCACCTGGTCAGGAGCCTGCAGCCGCAGATCTCCGATGACCTGCTCGATGTCCTGCAGAGTCGTGCCGATTTCCTGCGGGACCGCGACTTCATCCCGTCCGGGGTCGACGTCCGCGTCTGGCTGGACACCGATCCCCTGCAGCGTGCCCTGGCCCTGCACCAGGGCCAGCACGGGCGCGACCGGCAGGTCAGCGCATGACATCGCCGGCGGGTCGCAGCCCGCTGTACAAGGCGGACTGGGATTACATCGACAAGACCGATCTGTTCGCGTTCACCCGTGCGGACTACGCGAAGCTCGGCCGGCAGCGAGAGGTGTACTACCGGGAACGGCAGGCGGACGCGGTGCTGTCGCTGCTGACCGCCGGCGAGCACGAGCCGACCTTCGGCTACCAGGTCAACAACTACCAGCACTGCTTGCAATCAGCGACGATGCTGCACGCTGAGGGATTCGATGAGGAAACGGTCGTCGTCGGCCTGCTGCACGATGTCGGCTTCCTCGCCTGCCCCGACCGGCACGGCGCGTTCGCGGCCGAGCTTCTCGGCGGATTTGTCTCGGACGAGAATTACTGGATGCTGCGGCATCACCAGGCGTTCGCCACGTTCGTCGCCGCCGATGACGAGGAGCCGGACCGTGAGCTGCCATGGCACAAATGGCGCGGCCACCCGTTCGCCGGGTGGACGAGCACCTTCGTGAACCAGTTCGATCAGAACGCGGTCGACCCGTCGCATCCCAGCCTGCCGCTTGAATTCTTCGAGTCGATGGTGCGCAGGATCTTCAGCCGAAGTCCCAGACCGCTGCGGCTGGATGCGTGACCCGGGGGCGTCAGCTCCCGGAGCCCGCGGGCAGCTCGGGCGGGGGCGGCGAGCCAGCGCCGACCTCCGCCTTCAGGGCGGCTAGCTCCTTGTCCACCTGAGCCGCGGATCCGGCCTCGTCGAGCTCGGCCTGGATGTCGTCGGTGTTACCGCCGACGTCCTCGAGCACGCCTGACTGGAGCAGCTCGTCCATGGCGCCGGCCCGGGCCTGCATCATGGCGATCTTGTCCTGAGCTCGCTGGAGCTCAGCGCCTGAGTCACCGAAGGCGGTGGAGATGCCCGTGGCGCTCTCGTCGACGGACGTCATCGCCTGCGCCGCGGTGTACTGGGCCTTCATCACTTCCTTGCTCGTCCGGAACTGGTTGACCTTCTGCTGCAGCTGGCTGAGGGTCTGCTCCAGCTTGCTCTCCTGGTCGGCGAGCTGAGTGTGCTGAGCGTCCATGTCCGCGATCTGCGCCTGGGCCGCTGCCTTGCGGGACAGGGCTTCCTTGGCCAGCTCGTCGTTGCCCTGCGCCAGGGCGGCCTTGGCCTGGTCCTGGAGATGGTCGACCGTGTGCTGCAGCTGCGTTTCCTGCAGCTCGATCCGCTTCCGCGAGGCGGCGATGTCCACCAGGGCCCGGCGGACCTCGGTCAGGTGCTCGAGCATCTGCTCGTAGGACAGGTCCAGCATCTCGTCGGGCTTCTCGGCGGCATCGAGCGCCTTGCTCGCCTTGGCCTGGACGATCTCGTGGGCCCGCTGGAAGAGAGTCATGCTCGAAGGCTATCTCGGCCGAAAGCGCGGAGCGTGCTCCCGGTACTCCCCCACCACCCGCGCGCTGGCCAGCGACGCGACGAAGCTGGCCGGCCCGTCGAAGTCCGGCATCTCCAGGTAGGCAGCGCCCAGCCCGGCCGGGTCGTGCGCGTCGGAGCCCGCGGCGCCCGGCAGGCCCCAGCGCCGGGCAAGCGCGGCGGCCCGGTCGTTCAGCACCTGGTCGGCGATCTTGGCGTTGAACACCTCGACGATGTCCGCCATGCCGCCGGCGCAGAGCGCTTCGGCAGCCGCCCCGAGGCTGCCGCGCACCGGATCGTACGGGTGCGGCAGGTAGACCAGGCCGCCTTGCTCCCTGATCCGTCCGACCGCCTCGGCGAGCGGCAGGACGTACGGGATCCGCTCGGTCAGGAACAGGCCGATCACCTCGCCCGCCTGGGTCCTGATCTCCTCGCCGACGATCACCCGCGCGCCGCCGGCCCCGCCAGCGGCAGCAGCCGTCATCGCCGCGGACGTCTCGTTGTGATCGGTGATGGCCAGGACATCGATCCGCTCGCTGGCCACCCGGTCGGCCAGCTGGTCCAGCGTGGTCACCGCGTCCCCGGACGCCACCGTGTGCAGGTGGCAGTCGACCCGCACCCACCCCGATCGCACGGCGGATCAGGTCGCGTGCAGGGCCTCGAGCGCCCGGTCGGCCCGGTCCAGCACGCCGGCGGCGAGCTGATCCGCGTCCTGGGCGGTGGCCCCCATCGCGTTGGCGGCATAGCGGACGAAGACGCCTTCCAGGATGCAGGCCAGTTTCCAGTACGCGAACGCTATGTAGTAGTCGATGTGCGCCAGGTCGCGTCCCGAGCCCGCCGCGTACCTGGCGGCGACCTCGGCGCGGGACGGGAAGCCGGGCAGCGCGGTGGCGGCCGACTGCGCCATCGTGACCACGGCCGCCGACGGCTGCTGGCTGCCCGGTGCCTCGGCCCAGTAGGCCAGCAGCGTGCCCACGTCGGCCAGCGGATCGCCGAGGGTGGACAGCTCCCAGTCCAGCACCGCCATGATCAGGCCGTCGCCGGACATGATCGTGTTGTCGAGCCGGTAATCGCCGTGCACGATGGCGGTGCCCTGCTGGGCGGGCAGCCGCTCGGCCAGGATCTGGTGCACCTCATCGACCACCGGCACCGGGCGGTAGACCCCGATCTCCCTGGCCTGCTCCTGGGACTTGCCGAACTGGCCATGCCAGCGGCGCAGCTGCCGTTCGATGTAGCCGTCCCGGCGGGCGAAGTCACCGAGCCCGACCGCGTCGACGTCGACCCGGTGGATCGCGGCCAGCACGTCGATGAGCTGCTCGCCCGCGACCTTCCGCTCGGCCTCGTCCAGGACCGCCTCGGTGCCGGCCACGTCGCGCAGCACGTGGCCGTCCACGTAGCCCATCACGTAGAACGGGCGGTCGTTGACAGTCTCGTCCGCGCAGAAGGCCAGCGCCGGCGCCACCGGCACCTCAGTGTCGCGCAGCGCCGAGATGACCCGGAATTCGCGCGCCATGTCGTGCGCGGTTGACAGCACGTGGCTCGTCGGCGGCCGGCGCAGGACGACCTTCCGGCCTGCCCCGTCGGTCACCCCGTAGGTCAGGTTGGACCGGCCGCCGGAGATCAGCTCGAAGCTGAGCGGCGGCCTGAGGCCGTCGACGTTGCCGAGCAGCCACTGGGTGACGTCGGCCACCTTGATGCCTTGCATGATCCCGGTCAGCCCTTTCCGGCCAGTCGAGCGTGCAGGCGCCGCATGCCGCCGAGCCACCGGTCCCGGTCCTGTGCGCGCCGCAGCTCGTACGTGGCGACGTCCGGATGCGGCAGGATCAGGAAGCGCTCCGCGGCCAGGCCGTCGACGACGCTCGCCGCGACCTGGTCAGGGGTGAGGACTCCGTCGACCGCCGCCTGCCGGGACACGCTCCCGGCATCGGACGAGGGTACCGCGCCGTCGCCGGGCGGCGGCAGGGCCAGCGCGCCCACCTCGCGCAGGCTGGTCGCGCCCAGGTTAGTGGTGACCGCCTGCGGGCACAGGCAGGACACCTTGATGCCGCGGGCGCCATAGGTGATGGCGAGCCACTCGGCCAGCGCGACCGCCGCGTGCTTGGTCACCGCATAGGGTGCCGAGCCGAGCTGGGTCAGCAGGCCGGCCGCCGAAGCCGTGATCACCAGGTAGCCGTCTCCCCTGGCCAGCATGCCGGGCAGAACCGCCCTGGCCACGTAGACGTGGCTCTGCACGTTGACGGCCCAGATTCGGGACCACGCCTCGTCGGAGACCTCGACGCCGCCCGCCACGATGATGCCGGCGTTGGAGCAGAAGAGGTCGATCCGGCCGAACGCGTCCGTGGCCTGACCGACGAGCGCGCGCACATCGCCTTCACGGGTCATGTCGGCCCGCACCGCCAGCGCCCGGCCGCCCCGCGAGATGACCTGCGCCGCCACTTCCTCCGCTCCGGGCGTGTCAACATCAGCGACGACCACGCCAGCGGCCCCGTGCTCGGCGAAGGCGAGGCAGAACGACCGGCCGATGCCGCTCGCGCCGCCGGTGACGACCGCGACCTTGTCCCTGACATCCATGCTCAGCGCCTGCCAAGACGGGACCGCGACCCGTGCGCGGCGGCGTCCGCCCATGCCGCGAGGTCGGGGTCCGCGGCAATCAGGCCGGCATACTTCTGCCGCGCCTCTTCGCGCTTAGCCGGAATGTACTCGGTCGGCCAGAGGCCGGGATGCGGCTCGTACCCCTTGAGCACGTTGCGGGCGACGGTCACCTTGTGCACCTCGTCCACCCCGTCGGCGATGGCCATCGCCGGCGCGGCCGCCCACATGGCCTGGAGCGGGGTGAGGTCGGTCGTGCCGAGCGAGCCCATGATGTGCAGGGCGCGGTAGCTGACCTCGCGGAGCACCTTGGCGCAGGTGTACTTGCACGCGGCGATCTGAGTCCGGGCCTGCTTGGTGCTGGAGTTGTCGATCGTCCAGGCCGTCCACAGCACGAGCAGCCGGAGCATGTTGATCTCCGCGTAGGAGTCGGCGATCGCTTCCTGCACCATCTGGTGCTCAGCGATCACCTTGCCATGTGACTCCCGGCTCAGCACCCGCTCGCACATGATGTCGAACGCCAGCTTGACCTGGGCCACGGTGCGCATCGCGTGATGGATACGGCCGCCGCCCAGACGGCGCTGCGCTAGCACCCTGGCGCCGTCCTCGGGTCCAAGCAGATGGTCGGCTGGCACCCGGACCTCGTTGTAGCGAATGTGATTGTGCAGCGCGGGGTACTCGGCTATCTCCACCCCAGCCGATTCGCGCGGCACCACGAACATGCCGTTGACGCACATCACGAAGATGATGTCGGCCCGCGCCCCGGCGCTGGTGAACCACTTCTCGCCGGTGATCACCCAGTCGTCGCCGTCCCGGGTGGCATGAGTCCGCAGCAGGCTCGGGTCGGACCCGCCCTGCGGCTCGGTCATCGAGTACGCCGAGAAGATCTCCTGATTCAGCAACGGGCCGAGCCAGCGGCTCTTCTGCTCAGGCGTGCCGTAGGCCGCGAGCATCTCCATGTTCCCGGTATCGGGAGCCGCCGTCCCGAAGACCACGGGCGCCGACCGGTAGCGGCCCAGGATCTCGTTCAGCAGGGCCAGCTTGAGCTGGCCGAATCCGGGGCCGCCGAGATCACGGTCGAGGAACAGCGCCCACAGTCCGCGGTCCTTCACCTGCTGCTTGAGCGGGTCGGCCAGTGCCCTGGCCTTGGGACTGCGCGAGTAGGCCGCACCGGGGAAGACCAGGTCAAGCGGCTCCACCTCGGTCCGGCAGAACTCCTCGACCCAGTCGAGCTGCCGCTGGAATTCAGGCTCGGTCGAGAAATCCCACGCCACAAGGTCCTCCCTAGCCCCGGCTC
>JADGPC010000075.1 GCA_017882645.1 Streptosporangiales bacterium
CAGGCTGCCGAGCGTGACCATGACCTCCCTGGGGTTCCCGTTGCGGAGCAGTTCGGCTTTCACGCGGTCGCCAGGCTGGTAGCGGGTCAGCACGTTCTCCAGCTGGGCGATATCCGCGGTCTGCTGTCCCCCGATCCCCACGATGACGTCTCCGGGCTTTATCCCGGCCTTGGCCGCGGCGCCGCCCGACCTGGCTGCGTCCACCGTCACGCCGTCCGGCTTGCCCGATGAGTTGACGTGCGTCTCGCCCTCGATCTGCAGCGACGCCCGGTCGGACCTGGTCACCTTGCCGTGCGCGATCAGCTGGCGGCTGATGTCCACTGCGGTATTAGACGGGATCGCGAATCCGATGCCCTGAGCCGGCCCGCCAGCGTCCGGATCGGTGGCGGTGAGGGTCGGTATCCCGAGCACGTACCCGGACAGCAGCACCAGCGCTCCGCCGCTGTTGCCCGGGTTGATGGCCGCGCTGGTCTGGACGGCGCCGACGATCACGGTCGGCGGCTGGCCGGGGATGGTGGGCCCGGTGACAGTCCGCCCGGTCGCGGACACGATGCCCTGCGTGACGCTGTCGATCAGGCCGTACGGGCTGCCCATCGCGAGCACGATCTGGCCGATCTGGGCCTTCGACGAGTCCGCCCAGCGGACGGGCCGCAGGTCCCGCCCGCCCTTGGTGACCCGGATGACGGCCAGGTCGTCGGGGGTGAACACGCCGACCAGCCGGGCGTTCAGCGGCTCGCTGGTCACCGACACCCGCACGTCGAACTTCTTCAGCGTTCCCACCACGTGCGCGTTGGTGACGATGTCGCCCTTCCGGTCGAACACGACACCCGAGCCAGTCGTGTTGCCCGCGTCGATTTCGACGACCGAGGGCAGCGCCTTCGCGATCGTCGCCTCGTAGTCGCGCTGCAGCGGGGTCCGTGGCGAGCCAGGGGCGCCGCTGCCTGCGCTGCCTGAGGAGCAGGCCGTTACGCCGGCCAGCACGAGGGCAGGCAGGAGAGCTAGCCGCGCGCCCCGCCGTCCCGCAGCGAGCGCACGGCTCCGCCACCCCCGAACTGACGACATCTCACATACCCCCCGCAGCGGGAAACGCCGCTCTCCTAGTCTTCCACCATGACGTTCTCTGAATCTCCCGGCGAAACCATCGGCCGGTCAGGCATCGACCTCGACACGGTGACGGTTGCCGGGCTCAGTCAGGCGATGGCGGCCGGGACCCTGACATCGGCCGAGCTCGTGCAGTTCTACCTGCACCGGATCGCGGTCTGGAACCCGGTGCTCGGGGCGGTGATCTCGGTCAGCCCGGATGCCGCCGACCAGGCGAGCGCGGTCGACCAGGCGCGGGCCGAGGGCGCCGAGCTAGGCCCGCTGGCCGGGATTCCCGTCCTGATCAAGGACAACATCTCGGTCGCGGGCTCCCCGGCGACCGCCGGTTCCCCCGCCTTGCTCGGCGCCTCGGCCCAGGACGCCTTCCTGATCGGCAGGCTCCGCGCGGCCAGCGCGGTCATCATCGGCAAGGCGAACCTGTCCGAGTGGGCGAACTTCCGGTCCACCCAGTCCTCAAGCGGCTGGTCGAGTCTGGGCGGGCAGGCGGTCAATCCGCATGGCGCCGGCCGCAACCCGTCCGGGTCGAGCTCAGGCTCGGCGGTGGCGGTCGCGGCCGGGCTGGCGCCGCTGGCGGTCGGGACCGAGACCGACGGCTCGATCGTGAGCCCTTCGCACGCCTGCGGCATCGTCGGCATCAAGCCGACGCTCGGCCTGATCAGCCGGAGCGGGATCGTCCCGATATCGGCGGAGCAGGACACGGCCGGGCCGATGACGCGGTCGGTCGCCGACGCCGCTGCCCTGCTCGGCGCGCTGGCCGGGGCCGATCAGGCCGACCCGGCGACCGTGGCGGCGGCCGGGCAGCCGGGCGACTACACCCAGTTCCTGGATCCGGCCGCGCTGGCGGGGGCCAGGATCGGGATCTGGCGTGACGGATCAGCCCAGGCGACCGCCGCTGCCGCGGACGTGCTCGACGACGTCGTGAGCCTGCTCCGCGCGCAGCGAGCCGAGATCGTCGACCCGGTCACGCTGGCAGGCGCGGACCAGATCGGCGAGCACGAGTTCGTGGCCCTGCGGCACGAGTTCAAGGACGACCTGAACGCCTACCTGGCCGCGCTCGGCGGCGAGCACCCGGGATCACTCGCCGAGCTGATTGAGTTCAATATCGCCAACGCGGACCGCGTGCTGACGCACTTCGGTCAGGAGATCTTCGAGCAGGCCGAAGCCACCTCCGGCCGGTCCGCGCCCGAATGGCAGACCGCGAGGGAGCAGGCGCGGACCCTGGCCCGATCGGCCCTGGACAGCGCGTTCAGCGAGCACCGGCTCGACGCCGTACTCGCCCTGACTGGCAATCCCGCGTGGCTCACCGACCACGTGCTCGGCGATCACTACAGCGTCGGGACCTCGGCGCCGGCAGCCGTGTCCGGGTATCCGGCGATCACGGTCCGGGCGGGCGAGGTGAGCGGGCTGCCGGTGGGGGTCTCGCTGATCGGGTCGGCCTGGAGCGAGCCGCGGCTGATCGCCCTGGCCCATTCCTTCGAGCGGGCCCGCGGCTGAGGTCCGCCGGGCAGGCTGTCACCGGCGGCCGCGAGCCGCTGGTGCGGGGCGGGGCCGGCTGATAGCACGCAAGTCGAACGATAATCTGGCCGCCATGGACTCCTGGCCTGCTGCGCGCGTTCCCGGACTGCCCGGACGGGCACCTGAGCCCGTGATCTGGGATACGGCGAGCGGTGGCCTGGCTCCGGCCGCGCAGGGACGGCAGGCCGCGATCTACGCTTGCGGCATCACGCCGTACGATGCGACGCACCTCGGCCACGCGGCGACCTACATCGCGTGGGATCTCCTCGTCCGCGCCTGGCGTGATGCCGGACACGACGTTAGCTATGTCCAGAACGTCACTGACGTTGACGATCCGCTGCTCGAGCGCGCGGCGCGGGACTCTCAGGACTGGCGCGAACTGGCCGACCGCGAGATCGATCGCTACCGGGCCGACATGACCGCACTGCGGCTGCTGCCGCCCGATCACCTGATCGGTGCCGTCGAGGCGCTCGATGTCATCGAGGATTTCAGCGGCCTACTCGCCGACCGGGGCGCCCTCTACGAACTCGATGGCGACGTCTATTTCCTCCGCTCGGCAGATACCGCTTTCGGTTCCGTCTCCCGGCTGGACCCGAAGCAGATGATCACGCTGTCTGCCGAGCGCGGCGGGGATCCGGGCCGGCCGGGCAAGAAGGATGCGCTCGATGCGCTGGTCTGGCTGGCCAGGCGGCCGGGCGAGCCAGCCTGGGACTCCAGGTTCGGTCCGGGCCGGCCAGGCTGGCACGTGGAGTGTGCGGCGATCGCGACCCGGTACCTCGGCACTGCCTTCGACGTTCAGGCGGGCGGCTCCGACCTGATCTTCCCGCACCACGAGATGAGCGCCTCGCATGCCAGGGTCGCCTTCGCCGGGACCGGCGGCGAGGTGTTCGCACGCCGGTATGCGCACGCCGGGATGGTCAGGCTCGGCGGCGAGAAGATGTCCAAGTCGCTGGGCAATCTGGTGTTCGTCTCCGAGTTGCGGTTGTCGGGGACCGATCCGATGGCGATCAGGCTGTCCATTCTCGCGCATCACTACCGGACCGACTGGGACTGGACCGACGAGGGACTGACGGCAGCGTCCGGGCGGCTGGATCGCTGGCGCGCGGCGGTTCGGGCCGGTTCCGGCGGCCAGGGCGGCGTGGCGGCCGGCCCGGAGTCAGGCCGCCCGGGTTCCGCGGGCCAGGTGGCCAGCGGCGAGAGGGTACTGGCGGCCATCCGCGAGCGGCTCGCGGACGATCTGGACGCTCCTGGTGCGCTGGCGTGCGTCGACGAGTGGGCCGGCGCGACACTGGCCGGGCCCGCCGCCGGTGACGAGGCCGGGCAGGCGGCGTCGGCGTGGCTCGTCAGGGATGCCGTCGACGCACTGCTTGGCGTCGAGTTGTAGCAGTCGAGCCGCAGTAGCGGTCAACCGCCGCCCGGTCGCCTGTGGAGAAGACCGCGGTTATTCACACCCCGTTATTTGCCGATGGCGCGGGGTAGGCCAGCGCCGCCAGCCTGGTCACATGGCTAACTCACAACCTCACGACTCCCACGACCCGAACTCCGCTGAGCCGCACTCGGCTGATCTGCACGCCGCTGATCCGCACCGCACCGACCCCCGCACGACGGGACTGCGCTGCCGGGTTCGCGTCGGCTCGGCCGACGGCATTCTTGCGGTCGTCCCGCACCTGCTTGGCTTCCATCCGACTGACAGCCTGGTCATGCTCGGCATCGGCGGGCCGCACGCCCGGATCAGGCTCGCGTTCCGCTACGACCTTCCGGATCCTCCGGCGGACGGCCTGACGGCCGACATCGCCGCGCACGCGGCGACGGTGCTGCGCCGCCAGCACCTGACGATGGCGATTGCCGTCGGCTACGGCTTAGGCAGGACGGTCACTCCCGTGGTGGACGTCGTGGCGACCGCGCTGCGCGAGGCCGGGATCGCCGTCCAGGCCGTGCTCAGGGTGGAAGGCGGCCGGTACTGGTCCTACCTGTGCGGTGACCCCGCATGCTGCCCGCCTGACGGCGTTCCCTTCGACTCGTCCGGCCATCCGGCGTCGGCCGCGCTGGCCGCCGCCGGTCTCACGGTGCGCGCGGACCGGGCCGCGCTGGCCGGGACGGTCGCGCCAGCTGCCGAGGCTGCTCAGCCGATGCGCGAGGCGATCGAGCGGGCACGGCGGAAGGCGGGCCGGCTGATCGACCTGGACGTCGCCGCCGCGGGCGATGACCCTTTGCTGCCGATAGCCGACGCCGGGCGGCGGTCCGTCAAGCAGGCCATCGCACGGTACCGGCGGGGCGAGGAGGTGGCCGACCACGACGAGCTTGCCTGGCTCGGGTTCGCGCTCGCCGACCTGCGGGTCAGGGACGACGCCTGGGCAAGGATGGACCCGCAGTTCAACGAGGCTCATCAGCGGCTGTGGATCGATCTCGTGCGGCACCTGCCGCCGGATTTCGTCGCCCCGCCGGCCGCGCTGCTGGCGTTCACCGCCTGGCAGGCCGGCGACGGGGCGCTGGCCAGCATCGCGATCGAGCGCGCGCTCGAGGCTGATCCTGAGTATTCGATGGCTCTCCTGGTCGCCGACGCCCTGCACGCGGGTCTGCCGCCGTCGGCCGCGCGGCTGCCGATGACGCCCAAGCAGGTCGCGGCGAGTTACGCGAGGCGACGCCGGCCAGCCCGAACGAGCCAGCCCGGCTGGAAGCGGGCGTGCTGAGCCGCCCGCGGCCGCCCGCGTCAGACCGTGAGCCCAGCAGCGGGATCGCGGCCGGCGCCGAGCAGCGCCAGCTCACGACCGGGCCGGTAGAGCTTGGCCGCGGGCGGCAGGTCGGCCCGCCGGCCGCTGAGCAGGACGGTGAGCGTGCCCGCGTCGGCGGTGCTGACCGGGTCAACGGCGGCGCCCGCCTGGAGCGCCCTGCGGAGCGCTTGCGCCGCCACGGCAGCGGCGGAGCCGAACAAGGCGGCACCCGGCACCGCGACGCCGATCTGGTCGGCGGCCAGTTCGTACTCGGTGCAGCCCATCACGACCGCGCCGCAGCCGGCGGGCGTCCGCACGGCCGCATCGGCGACCGCGACCGCGATCTCCCCCTCGTCGCCCGCGTCAATGGCGGTCGCGAGGCCCGGGCACGCGACCGGCGTCACCGTGGCCCGCCCGCCGAATTCCTCGATGAGCTTGCGCTGGTACTCGCTCGCCGTGGTGGCGACCGTCGCCCAGATGGCGACGGAACTGGCGACCGCCGCCGCTGGCTTGATCGCCGGAACCGTGCCGACGACCGGGATACGCGGCTCGAACTCTGAGCGCAGCGCATCGAGGGCGTGCACGCTGCCGGTGTTGCATGCCATGACGATCACGTCGGGCTCGTAGCGGGCGGCCGCCCTGGCGATGGCCAGCGACCGCTCGGCGATGTCCTGCGGTGTCCGGGGGCCCCATGGCATGCCGTCCGGATCCATGGCGATGACCAGGTCAGCGTCCGGCCGCAGCCGGTGCAGTTCGCTGGCGGCAGCCAACAGCCCGAGGCCGGAGTTGAGCAGCGCGAATCGCATCCGCCCACTGTAAAAGATCAGCGGGCGGAGCTTGGTTAATCGCCGGTAACAAGACCGTACGGGCAGGCTCAGTTCGGGCTGGCTCAGTTGGGGCTGGCTCAGTTGGGGCAGGCACAGCCGGGCTGGCCGGGCGGGATCACCCGAGCGCGGGCAGGCCGTCGATGCTGGTGGCGTTGTGCTTGAGCCGGTAGGCGGCGAGCGCGTCGGCTGACCGGCGCTCCGACCACCGCGTCAGCAGGTCGCGCTCCTGCGTCAGCTCCATGACCGGGACGGCGTAGCCGCACGAGTCAGAGATCCGGTCCGCGGCTACGACGATGATCGCCCGCTGGTTCCCCCGGTCGCTGCCTGCCGGCGCCTCGGCGGCCGGGAAGTGAGCGGCCAGTTCGGGCCAGTCGGCATCAGCCGGCAGCACCGCCCGGCCCGTTCCGTAGATCCGCAGGATCTTGGGCGCCGAGCCGAACGAGCAGAACATAATCGTGATCCGGCCGTTTTGCCGCAGGTGCGCGATGGTTTCCGCGCCGCTCCCGGTGAGATCGAGATAAGCCACCGTCAGCGGGTCCAGAACAGCGAAGGTGTCGCGATACCCCTTCGGCGACACATTGACATGTCCGCCAGCACCGGACTCATCCAGGCCGGGCGCGGTGGCCACGAAGAACATCGGCTGACTGGTGATGAAGCTCCTGAGCCGATCGTCGAGCTCGGGGTAGACCTGACCCACTTTCTCCTCCTGACGCGATAGCTCATCGGGGTTTCCGCGCTCGCTTCATCCTCGCTGCCGCCTCAGCGCGACCGCGATCCGGGTCGATCGCCGGGCCGCAAGATGCTCGTCTGGGGGCTGAGGAGGCAGCCGGGAGCTACTGGACGGTAGGATTATGCGATTAACTGTCATTCTGGCCGCGGCAGCGCGGATTTGGCACGCAGCAGCCGGCTGGTCAGATCCGCAGATCGCATCTGTCGTCGGCACCGGAACCTGGGAGGGCTCTGTTGACAGAGGTCGCTGATCACGGACAGCAGGTCAGTCCCTTCCTCGCCAGCCGGCACGCTGCGGCAGCCCGGCTGCGGCATGCCTACACCGCGATCCCGCCAGGCACGCCGGTCCGGCTCGCCAAGTCCACTTCGAATCTGTTCAGGTTCCGCGACGACGGCGGCCCCGGGCTCGCCACCCTGGACGTCTCTGCTTTCAGCGGCGTGCTGTCCGTCGATCCGGCGGAGCGCACGGCCATCGTCGGCGGGATGACCACTTACGAGGACCTCGCGGACGCGACGCTGCGCCACGGCCTGATGCCGCTCGTCGTGCCGCAGCTGAAGACGATCACTCTGGGCGGCGCGGTCTCAGGCCTGGGCATCGAGTCGTCCTCGCTGCGCAACGGGCTGCCGCACGAGTCCGTGCTCGAGATGGACATCCTGACTGGCGACGGGCGAGTGATCACCGCGTCACCCGACTCCGAGCATGCCGCGCTGTACTGGGGCTTCCCCAACTCCTACGGCACGCTCGGCTACGCGCTCTGGCTGACTATCGCGCTGGAGCCTGTCGCGCCCTACGTGCACCTGCGTCATTTCAGGTTCGCTAGCCCGGCCGAGGCCATGGCAGCGGTCGCCGAGATCGCCAGCGACGGAAGCTACCAGGGCCACCGCGCTGACTTCGTCGACGGCACGGCGTTCAGCGCCAGCGAGATCTACCTCACCGTGGCCTCCCACAGCGAGGCCGCTCCGTGGGTGAGCGATTACACGGGCCAGAACATCTACTACCGCTCCATCCGCGGGCCGCAGGAAGACTTCCTGACCATCAGGGACTACCTGTGGCGGTGGGACACGGACTGGTTCTGGTGCTCGCGGCCGTTCGGTGTGCAGCGGCCGCTCATCCGCCGGATGTGGCCGCGCCGGTACCGCCGCTCTGACGTCTACCGCAAGCTGGTCGCCTTCGACCGCAGGCACGGCCTGACCCGCGGGCTTGACGCCCGCCGTGGTGCTCCAGCGCAGGAGGCCGTGGTCCAGGACGTGGAGATCCCGGTCGAGCGGAGCGCCGAGTTCTACGACTTCTTCGCCGCCAGCGTCGGCATGAGCCCGGTCTGGCTGTGCCCGCTGCGGCTGCGCGCCGACCGGGCCTGGCCGCTCTACCCGCTGGAGCCCGGCCGGGTGTACGTGAACTTCGGCTTCTGGGGCAACGTCGCGCTGCCGCCGGGAGCCGGCGACGGGTTCTACAACCGACAGATCGAGGACAAGGTGACCGAACTAGGCGGCCACAAGGGCCTGTACTCGACCTCCTACTACTCCCGCGAGGAGTTCGCGCGGCTGTACAACGGCGCCGCCTACTCCGGCCTGAAGCGGGAGTACGACCCTGGCGGCCGGCTAGCCAGCCTCTACGACAAATGCGTTGGCGGAAAGTAAGGAAGGGGAGCGAGCATGCCGCTAGCTGAGGTGTTCGAGCAAGTCGCTGGCCCCGATGCCGATGTCAGGTTCACGGCATTCGACGGCAGCGTGGCGGGGAACCCGGGATCGCCGGAAGTGACGATCTCGGTCAAGTCCCCGGTCGCAGTGTCCTACCTGGCGCAGGCACCTGGAGCCCTCGGCCTGGCCAGGGCGTACGTGTCTGGTCATCTGGACGTCGACGGCGACATGTACACGGCCCTGTCCAGGCTGGCCAGAGCGCAGCGCATCGGCCTGTCGATGCCGGAGCGGCTCTCCGTGCTGTCCCAGCTCGGCGGTACGAAGCTGCTGGCTCGCCGGGTCGCGCCGCCGCCGCAGGAAGTCCGGGTCAACCGCCGGTGGCTGTCGGGGCGACGGCACTCGAAGGACCGCGATGCCACCGCGATCTCGCACCATTACGACGTGTCCAACACCTTCTACGAGTGGGTGCTCGGCCCGTCGATGGCCTACACCTGCGCCTGCTATCCGCGCGCCGACGCCACCCTGGAGCAGGCGCAGGAGCACAAGTTCGACCTCGTGGCCAGGAAGATCGCGCTGAAACCCGGGATGCGCCTGCTCGACGTGGGCTGCGGCTGGGGCGGCATGGTCATGCACGCGGCCCGCAAGTACCGGGTCCAGGCGCTGGGAGTCACGCTGTCCGAGCAGCAGGCAGCCTGGGCCCAGCATGCGATCAAGGAAGCGGGCCTCGAGGACCTCGCCGAGGTCAGGCACCTGGACTACCGCGAGGTCAGCGAGACCGGCTTCGACGCCGTCAGCTCGATCGGGCTGACCGAGCACATCGGCAAGGCGCAGCTGCCCGGCTACTTCAGCTTCCTGTACAGCAAGCTGAACCCGGGCGGCCGGCTCCTGAACCACTGCATCACCAGGCCGGATAACCTCGGGCCAGCCCGCGTCACGGACGGTTTCATCTACCGCTACGTATTCCCCGACGGCGAGCTCGAGGGTCCGGGGTTCCTGGTCTCGCGGATGCATGACGCCGGGTTCGAGGTCCGGCACGAGGAGAACCTGCGCGAGCACTACGCGAAGACGCTCGCGGCCTGGTGCGCGAACCTAGACGAGCACTGGGACGAGGCGGTGACCGAGGTCGGACAGGCCACGGCGAGGGTCTGGCGGCTGTACATGGCAGGATCGCGGCTCGGCTTCGATCGGAACCAGATCCAGCTGCACCAGGTGCTCGGCGTCAAGCTCGGCGCGCATGGCGAGTCCGGCATGCCGCTGCGCCCGGACTGGGAGCCCCCGGCCGGCTAGGGCCGTTCTGGCGCCCAGTTACGGGCGGCGGTAGCTCTCGGCGACGGTGAAGGCGAGATCGAGCGCCTGGCTCCGGTTGAGCCGGGGATCGCACGCGGTCTCGTACCGCTGGTACAGGTCGCCGGCGACGATCTCGTGGCTGCCGCCTACGCACTCGGTGACGTTGTCGCCGGTGAACTCGATGTGGATGCCGCCGGGATGAGTGCCCTCGGCGCGGTGCACGTCGAAGAAGCCGAGCAGCTCGGCGAGCACGTCGTCGAAGTTCCTGGTCTTGTGGCCGCTCGGTGCCTCGAAGGTATTGCCGTGCATCGGGTCGCAGACCCAGGCCACCGGCGCGCCCGCCTCGGCTACCGCGCGGACCAGGCCGGGCAGCACGTCGCGGATCCGGCCCGCGCCCATCCTGGTTATCAGGGTCAGCCGGCCCGGCTGACGGCCTGGGTTCAGGGCTCCGATCAGCGCGAGCAGGTCGGCGGGCGTTGTGCCGGGACCGACCTTGAGGCCGACCGGGTTGCTGATCGACCGCGCGAACTCGATGTGGGCGCCGTCCAGTGCCCTGGTCCGCTCGCCGACCCACAGGAAGTGCGCCGAGGTGTCGTATGCGCGGCCGGTCCGCGAGTCCGCCCTGGTCAGCGCCTGCTCGTAGTCCAGCAGCAGCGCCTCGTGGCTGGAGTACAGCTCGACCGTGCGCAGCTCGGCCGGCTCGGCGCCGCAGGCCCGCATGAAGCTCAGCGCCCGGTCGATCTCGCCGGCCAGCCGCTCGTACCGCTGGCCGGCCGGGCTGTCGGCGACGAAGTCCTGGTTCCAGGCGTGCACCTGGTGCAGGTCCGCGTAGCCTCCGGTGGTGAACGCGCGGCACAGGTTCAGCGTGACGGCCGAACTGTGGTAGGCGCGCAGCAGCCGGTCAGGATCGGGTGTCCTGGACTCGGCGGAGAAGTCGAAGCCGTTGACCGCGTCGCCGCGGTAGGCAGGAAGCTCGATCCCGTCCCTGACCTCGGTGGCATTCGAGCGCGGCTTGGCGAACTGACCGGCCATCCGGCCGATCTTGATGACCGGCACGCTCGCGCCGTAGGTGAGCACCACGGCCATCTGGAGCAGCGTCTGAAGCTTGGCGCGGACCGCAGAGGCGGTCGATCCGGCGAACGTCTCGGCGCAGTCACCGCCCTGGAGCAGGAACGCCTCGCCGCGCGCTACCGCCGCGAGCCGCTCGGTCAGCAGGTCGCACTCGCCGGCGAAGACCAGTGGCGGCAACTGCGTGAGCTGGCCAGTCACTGCGGCCAGGTGCTCGGGGTCCGGCCACTGCGGCTGCTGAGCGGCCGGGTGCTCACGCCAGCTGTCCAAGCCGGGCACCCCGGCTTCGCCGGGCAGCTGGGCGAGCCCGGGCGCCAGGTCGAGCCAGTGCTCAGAGGGCACGGTAGCCGTCATGCCAGCGGTCCGGGCACGGGGCGGCAGTCACGAATCACGACTCTAGCTAAGCGCAGCCCGGCCAGTGCTCTGCCACAAGGGGGTCGGGACCGTGTCGTTTTCATGATCGTGGCGACTTGTCCGTGCTATCACACGGCAATCCGCCACGATCATTTTCTGCCGGGGGAGAGGAGGGGGAGCGGCGGGGGGCGGGGCGGGGTGAGGGCGGGGGGATGTGACGCGGGGGTCACCTGGCGGGCGGGGTGCGTTCGCGGATCGGCCTGCTGGCGGTGAGAATGGCAGCATGGATCCAGCGTCACTCGATCGCCAGCGTGACCTTGTCCTGCTCGGCTCCACCGGGTCGATCGGCACGCAGGCCGCCGACATCGTGCGGCGCAATCCCGGCCGGTTCCGGCTGACCGCCCTCGCCGCGGGAGGCGGCAACCCGGCCTTGCTCGCCAGCCAGGCGCTCGAGTTCGGCGTCGAGGTCGTCGCGGTGGCCAGCGAGAGCGCCGCCCCCGGGGTGCACGAGGCGCTGCAGGCCCTGGCCAGCGAGTCACGCCAGTCCGGCAAGCCGCTGCCGAAAGTGCTGGCCGGCCCGGCCGCGGTCGCCGAGGTCGCGGCGTGGCCGGCCGACGTTGTGCTGAACGCCGTGACCGGCGCGGTCGGGCTGGCCGCCACTCTCGCGGCACTCGACGCCGGGCGCGTGCTGGCGCTGGCCAACAAGGAGTCGCTGATCATGGGCGGCCACCTGGTCACCGACCGGGCGGCACCCGGCCAGATCGTGCCCGTCGACTCCGAGCACTCCGCGATCGCCCAGTGCCTGCGCAGCGGGCGGGACGACGAGGTGCGCAAGCTCGTCGTGACCGCGAGCGGCGGCCCGTTCCTGCACTGGACCCGCGAGCAGATGGCGACGGCCACGCCGGCCCAGGCCCTCGCGCACCCGACCTGGAACATGGGCCCGGTGATCACGATCAACTCCGCCACTCTGGTGAACAAGGGGCTCGAGGTGATCGAGGCACATCTGCTGTTCGGAGTGGATCTTGATGACATCGAGGTCGTGGTGCACCGCCAGTCCGTCATCCACTCGATGGTGGAATTCACCGACGGCTCCACGATCGCCCAGGCCAGCCCGCCCGACATGCGGATCCCGATCGCGCTCGCACTGGCCTGGCCCGAGCGGGTGGCCGGGGCCGCCAGCCCGGTCGACTGGTCCGCGGCCCACACCTGGACCTTCGAGCCGCTGGACCACGAGGCCTTCCCGGCCGTGGCGCTGGCGAGGGAAGCGGCCAGGGCGGCGGGCACCGTGCCTGCGGTCTACAACGCGGCGAACGAGGAATGCGTCGCCGCGTTCATGGCCGGGCGCATCCCGTTTGCCGGGATCTTCGACACCATCGCGCGGGTAGTCTCAGAGCACGGCGGTTCGGGTCCCCGGGTCGCCGGGCTCGACGACGTGCTCGGGGCAGACAGCTGGGCGCGCCTGCGCGCACGGGAACTGACGCTGGCGGGTGACCGGTGATCAGGCATCGGGCTCGGCCCGGTGCCGGACGCGGACCTAGCCAGGAGGGAGAGTCGGCACGGTGAGCTTCCTGATCGGCGTGCTCATCTTCGTTGTCGCCTTGCTGGTCTCCGTGATGCTGCACGAGGCCGGGCACTTCGTGACCGCCAAGGCCTTCGGCATGAAGGCCACGCAGTTCTTCGTGGGCTTCGGCTCGACGATCTGGTCGACGCGGCGGGGCGAGACCGAATACGGCGTCAAGGCCCTTCCGGTCGGCGGCTTCGTCAAGATCACCGGCATGACCACCATCGACGACGTGGATCCGGCCGACGAGCCGCGTTCGTTCCGGGCCAAGCCAGGCTGGCAGCGCTCCATCGTCCTGGCGGCTGGCTCGTTCATGCACTTCCTGATCGCGTTCGTACTGCTGTGGCTGCTGGCCGTCGGGGTCGGCGTGGCCGACCAGTCGGGGCGGACGGTCAGCGTGCTGCCCTGCGTTCCGGCCAAGGCGACGGCCCAGTGCGCGCCGGGTGACCCGCGGTCGCCGGCGGTCCTGGCCGGACTGCGGTCCGGCGACAAGATCGTTGCCGTGGCCGGGCAGCCGGTGCACAACTGGACCCAGATCGGCGCCGCCATCAAGTCGCAGCCGGCCGGCACGCCCGTGCCGTTCACCATCAGCCGCGATGGCCGGCAGATCACCAGGCAGGTCCGCCTGGCCAGCGCCAGCTGGCACAAGGGCGCTTTCCTCGGCGTGTCGCCGGTCGTGGTGTACAACCGGGCCAACCCGTTCTCCGGGGTGTCCTACGCCGGGAATCAGTTCGGA
>JADGPC010000471.1 GCA_017882645.1 Streptosporangiales bacterium
GCCCGGCTGACCGACCTGGTGCATTCCGTTCCCGCCGGACCGGCCAGGTAGCCGCTACGGCGTGACCGCCGCGGGCGGGTCGGCGGCGGGCGGCGTCTTCCGCCGCCCGAGCCTGCGGCGGATGTCGAAGACGATCCCGCCGATCAGCGCGGCCGGGACGAGGAACGGCAGCAGCGACCCGAGCGCGGTCGCCGCCCAGCCGACGACCAGGACGAGCCCGTGCCAGCCGGCCCTCAGGCCGGCGGTGAATCCGGGCGAGCTCTTGCTGTGCTTCTTATGGTGAACAATTTTCTCGTGGTGACCGATGAGCGTCACAGTCACGGTCGCGTAGCTGGTCTCATGGGCCAGCGAACGCTGCTGGGCGAGCAGGGCCTCGAGCGCGGCCTCCTGGCTGTTGATCTCGTCCTGGACCGAGAGCAGCGCGCCGACCGACCCGGCCCGCTTGAGCAGGGCCCGCAGCTGGCTGATCGCCGCCTGCGCCGACGCGACCCGGCTGCCGACGTCGGCTACCTGCTGGGTGACGTCCAGCGCGTGCTGGCTGAAGGAGATCTCCCTGGCACCCTGCAGGTTCCGCAGCTGGGACAGCACCGGAAAGTACTGCGCGATCGGGATCTTGAGCTGCAGGCTGATCTGCGGCACGCCGCCCGCTCCCGGCGGTACCGTCTCCTGTTCGTTCGAGACGTAGCCGGCGACGGCGGTGACGAGGTTCGTGTCGGCCGTGGCCGCGGCGGTCACGTCCTTCACCCGGTCGGTCAGGTACGCCGTGCGGATGATGCTCTGCGTGGACAGCGCCAGCCTGCCCGCCGAGCCGCCGGATTGCCCGGCCGCGAAGGCTCTTCCGGGAGCGCCCGCCCCCGCCCGCGGCTCGGCGGCGGGCACGCCGAGGGCGCGGTGGTCGGTCACCCCGCCGGATGAGCGGGCCGAGTTGGTCACGGACCCCGAGCAGGCGGCGAGCAGGAGGCCGGTGCCCAGGAACGCACCAGCGGCGACGAGGGGTGTGCGCAGCGATCGCTGACCTGCGCGGGCGCCGAAGGCGCTGAACGAGCTACTCATGCTCCTCGGACGCACCAGCCGGGGATTCGGTTTCGTGCCGGCCGCAATGGCGGCCGATAGTTACCGATGTGTGGCCGGCCCCCGATTCCGGCCCGGCCCGCCGCCTGGCCAGGATGATGAGCATGACCTACCCGAAGATCGAGCTGCATGTCCATCTCGAGGGGACCGTCTGTCCCGCCGCCCTGCTCCAGATCGCCCGGCGCAATGGCGTCACGCTGCCGGCCGATTCGGCCGACGGGCTGGCCGCGGTCTACGAGTTCCGCGACTTCCCGCACTTCCTTGACGTCTGGTTCATGACCACCGGCGCGCTGCGGACCGAGCAGGACTTCCGGCAGGTCGTCGTCGGCTACGCGGCCGAGGCGGCCGCGCACGGCGCGGTCTACCTGGAGGGCATCTTCTCCCCGGCCGAGCCGGCCGGCCGCGGCGTCCGGTGGGAGGAGGTCTTCGCTGGCTACTGCGACGGCGCCGCGGAGGCATTCGAGCGGCACGGCGTGCGGGTCGCGCTGACCCCCGACATCGTGCGCGGCTACCCGCTGGAGACCGCCGAGCTGACCGTCAGGCACTCGGTCGCGCACGCCGGCCGCGGCATCGTCGGGGTCGGCCTGGGCGGTTCCGAGGGTGACTACCCGCCCGGGCTCTACGCCCGGGCGTTCGCTCAGGCGAAGGAAGGCGGGCTCGGCTCGGTTCCGCACGCCGGGGAGGGCGACGGCCCGGACTCGGTCAGGGCCGCGCTCGACACGCTCGCTGCCGACCGGATCCGGCACGGGATCCGGGCGGTCGAGGATCCCGGCCTGCTCCGCGAGCTGGCTGACCGCGGCATCGTGCTCGATGTCTGCCCGACGTCGAACGTGCGGACCGGGGTGGTGCGCTCGCTAGCCGAGCACCCGCTCCCTGAGCTCCTCGCCGCCGGCGTCCGGTGCACGGTCAACACCGACGACCCGGCCATGTTCGGCAGCAACCTGGACACCGAGTACGCGACGGCGCTGCGCCTCGGAGCATCGCCGCTGGGGTGTTACGAGGCCGGCGTGGCCGGGGCGCTGTGCGACGATCCGACCCGCGCCGAGCTGCGCCGGATCGGGACCGAATTCGACTGGGATGCGGTGGGTTCTGGCTAATCTGTCACCTGTGGCCCAACTGAGCATCTTCCGGCGACGGCGGCCGTCCATCTGGCAGGCAGCGTTCGTCGTGGTGCTCGCCGTCGCGGTCGCCGTCGCGGTAGTCGGCCTCGGCGGCTCTACCGGCCGGCCGGTGCCGTCGCCAGGGACCGGAATCCACAAGATCCGCCATGTCGTCATCATCATGCAGGAGAACCGGTCGTTCGATTCGTTCTTCGGCACGTACCCGGGGGCCGATGGCATTCCGGCTAGGAACGGGCGGTTTACCGTCTGCGTGCCCGACCCCCGCACCAAGGGCTGCGACCGGCCCTATCACGACCCCAGCCTGGTGAACGGCGGCGGCGGGCACAGTCCCGGTGACGCGGGCACCGATATCGACGGCGGCAAGATGGACGGCTTCGTCCGCTCGGCCGACCTGGCCGGCAACCGTGGCTGCAGCGCGACCTACCCGCCGCCCAGCGTGTGCCTGCCCTCCGGCCCGCCCGACGTGATGGGCTACCACGACGCACGGGAGATCCCGAACTACTGGACCTATGCCAGCGACTTCGCGCTGGACGACCACATGTTCGAGCCGGTCCAGTCGTGGAGCCTTCCGGCTCACCTGTACCTGGTCAGCGGCTGGGCCGCGGAGTGCAAGAACGCGAATCCGTTCAGCTGCACCAGCTTCATCGGCGGCCAGTCAGGACCGCCGCGCCGCAGTCCCGGCCATCGCGGCACTGACAGTCACCGCCCTGCTTCCCGCCATAACCGCAGTTCCAGCCACGGCCATCGCCTTTCCGCCGCCTTCTGGGCCTGCGTGCGAGCGCACGGCGTCAATCCAAGCCACCTGCGGCGGCCAGCCGGGATTACCGACCGCCAGCGCACGGCGATCGGCACCTGCCTCGCCATCCTGACGCCGGCCCAGCGCCAGCGGCTGCTCGACCACGGGGCAGGCGGAGGCGGCGGCGAGGGCCAGAAGCTGGGCATCTACTCCTGGACTGACCTGACCTACCTGCTGCACGCGCACCATGTGTCCTGGGCATACTACGTTCAGAAAGGCGTCCAGCCCGACTGCGATGACAATCCCGACGAGACCGCCGCGGGGTGCGCCCCGGTGGCGCAGGGGGCCAGCACTCCGTCGATCTGGAGCCCGCTGCCGGCGTTCACCGACGTCAAGGCCGATCATCAGCGGCACGACGTGCGGAACCTGCGGGCTTTCTACCGGGCGGCCAGGCACGGCACGCTGCCGGCGGTATCGTGGATCACGCCTACTCAGGCCAACAGTGACCACCCGCCGGCCAACCTGGCCACTGGCCAGGCCTACGTCACCAACCTGATCAACACCATCATGCGCGGCCCCGACTGGAAGTCGACGGCTATCTTCCTGGCCTGGGACGACTGGGGAGGCTTCTACGACAACGTCGTGCCGCCGCGCGTTGACCGGAGCGGATACGGCCTGCGGGTCCCGGCGCTGGTCATCAGCCCGTACGCCAGGACGGGCTTCATCGACCATCAGGTGCTGTCCTTCGACGCCTACAACAAGTTCATCGAGGACGACTTCCTCCATGGCGCCCGGCTGAACCCGCGTACCGACGGCCGGCCTGATCCGCGTCCCGACGTCCGCGAGAACGCCAGCATCCTCGGGAACCTGCTCGCCGACTTCGATTTCAGCCAGCTACCGAGGCGCCCGGTGCTGCTGCCGGTGCATCCCGCTCCCGGTCCGGCATCGTCGCCCTGACCGCCGGGCTGGCCGCCGCGGTGCAGGTCCACCGGCCCGCCTGGCCGGCGACCGTGACCGGATAGCCGAAGCACGCGCTGACCAGGCCGCTGGTGAGGGTATCGCCGACTGGTCCGGTCGCTACCGTCGCGCCAGCGCTGAGCAGCAGCGCGTGCGACGTGCTGGCCGGCAGTTCCTCCAGGTGATGGGTGACCACGATGGTCGCCAGCCCCGCCTGACGCTCGCGCAGGTCATCGAGGCTGACCAGCAGCTGCTCGCGTCCGGCCAGGTCGAGTCCGGCCGCCGGCTCGTCGAGCAGCAGCACGCGCGGCTGCCCGACCAGGGCCCGCGCGATCAGCGTGCGGCCGCGCTCGCCCTGGGACAGGACCGGCCAGCGGGCGCCGGCCAGCGCGCCAAGGCCCATCACCTCGATCGCCGCGTCGGCCCTGGCCAGGTCGGTCGCCGCGGGCGTCCAGCGCGCCATCAGGTCGATCGTGCCCGTCGTGCCGGTCAGCACGACATCGAGCACGGTGCGGCCGCGGGGGACCGGATGATGCGAGGTCACCAGGCCGACCAGCGGCCGCAGCGTGAACACGTCCACCCGGCCGAGCCGGTGCCCGAGTATGTCGACCTGCCCGCGGGTCGGATGCGCGTAGGTCGCGAGCAGTCGCAGCAGCGTGCTCTTGCCGGCTCCGTTCGGGCCGAGCACCGCCCAGACCTCGCCGGCCCGCACGGTCAGCGTGACCTGGTCGAGCAGCAGGCGCCCGCCGCGCACCAGGTCGACGTCATCGGCTCGCAGCAGGACGTCCTGATCGTCGCCAGTGATCGGCTGGGCCACGGTTTCCTCGCTCTCGGGCGTCGCGCGCGA
>JADGPC010000472.1 GCA_017882645.1 Streptosporangiales bacterium
CGGCCTCGCGCCGGCCGGACTCGCGGACGCCGGCCTCGCGCCGGCTGGACTCGCGCCCGCCGGCCCGTCCTCGGCCGCCGCACCCCCCTCGCTGCGGGCCTGCGCGCTGACCGGGAACGGCCTGGCCGGCTCGTAGTACACCCGGGCAGCAGGGACCGAGACGAGCTCGCGCTCCGGATAACGCAGCGCCGTCAGCCGGCCGCCGAAGACGCAGCCGGTGTCCAGGCACAAGGTGCCGTTCACCCAATCCGGCGAGGGCACCGGCGTGTGGCCATAGAGCACCATCGCCTGGCCGCGGTAGTCGGCCGCCCACGGGTAACGCACCGGCAGCCCGAACTCGTCGGTCTCGCCGGTCGTATCCCCGTACAGGCAGAACGACCGCACCCGGCCCGAGGCCCGGCCGTGGTAGCGCTCGATCAGGCCGGCATGGCTCACCACCAGCTTGCCGCCGTCCAGCACGTAGTGCGAGATCAACCCGTCGAGGAACGACTCAACCTCGGCCCGGAACCCGTCCGTTTCGGCCTCCAGCTGGGCCAGTGACTCGGCCAGGCCATGGGTCACCTGGACGTTGCGGCCCCGCAACGCCCGCAGCAGCTTGCTCTCGTGATTGCCAGGAACGCACAGCGCGTCGCCGTCCCGCACCATGCCGATGACCAGGCGGAGTACGCCAGGAGTGTCGGGACCGCGGTCGACCAGGTCACCGACGAAGATGGCCCGCCGGCCGGCCGGATGCCGCGCCGCGGCCGGCCGGCCGTGCTCGTCGCCGGTCAGCTCGTAACCGAGGTCGGTCAGCAGCGCCTCGAGTTCGGCCCGGCAGCCATGCACGTCGCCGATGACGTCGAACGGGCCGGTCTGGTCCCGCAGGTCGTTGAAGAGCCTGGTCCTGGTGAGCAGCGCGGCACTCACCTCGGCCTCCGACCTCAGCACATGCACCCGGCGGAAACCCTCCCGGTCCAGCCCGCGCAGGCTCCGCCTGAGCTGGTCTCGCTGCCGCCTGATGACGTGCGACCCGAACTGGCGGTCGGCCCTGGCCGCGTTCCGGAGGACGCAGACCCGCTCGGGCAGGTCGAGCACGATCGCGACCGGGAGCACGTCGTGCTCCCGGGCCAGCCTGATCAGCTCCTTGCGGCTATCCGGCTGCACGTTGGTCGCGTCGATCACGGTGAGACGGCCAGCGGCGAGCCGCTTCGCCGCGATGAAATTCAGGACGTCGAAGGCGTCCCTGCTGGCCGACTGGTCGTTCTCGTCGTCCGCGACCAGTCCGCGGCAGAAGTCGCTCGAGATCACCTCGGTCGGGGCGAAGTGAGCCCGGGCAAAAGTCGACTTGCCAGACCCGCTCGCGCCGATCAGCACGACGAGGCTGAGGTCCGGCAGGTCGATGACGCGTCCGCCTGGCCCGGGCACGCCAGCCTCGTCCGCGCTGCTCATCGGCTCACCGCCGCGGCGACAGCGGAGCCGAGGCGAGTAAAGACGGCCAGCTGCGTGGGCGGCCCGACCTCGGGGTCCTCCCGTCCGACCGGCAGGAACCTCACGTCGTAGCCGCGCTCGGCAGCCACCCGCTCCGCCCACGCCGCGAACTCGGCTCTGGTCCACTCGAACCGGTGATCGCGATGCCGCATCGCGCCGGGCGCAAGGAACTCGAACCTGACGTTGAACTCGGCGTTCGGCGTGGTCACGACGATCCGCGCGGGCGCCGCATCGGTGAACACCGTTCGTTCCAGCGCGGGCAGCCGCGGCAGGTCCACGTGCTCGATGACTTCCATCAGCACCAGCGCGTCGAACCCGGCCAGCCGCTGGTCCCGGTAGGTCAGCGCCGTCTGGATCAGGCGCACCCGGTCCCGCTGCCGCTGCGGAATCTGGTCCAGACGCAGCCGCCGCTCGGCGATTTCCAGTGCCCGTGACGACACGTCCGCCGCCACGATCTCGGTGAACGCCTGGTCAGCGAGGAGCGCGGCGGTCAGTGCGCCCTCACCGCAGCCGAGGTCCGCGACCCGCCGGGCACCAGCTGCCCGGAGCACGGCGAGGACCGCCCCGCGCCGCTGCTCGGCCAGCGGCACCAGCGGATCCCCGTCGCCGGCCAGATCGGGAGCAGCGGGCCCGGGATCGGCCGGCGGCGCGACCGCGTCCCGGGCCGCATCCGGGCCCGGGACGGCGTCGTCAGCGTCCCGCACCGGGACTGCGTTGTCGAATGACTCGGGCTCCGCGTCGTCGACCTCGGCCAGCCGGGCCAGGGCCGACCGGTAAAGCCCTGACCGGTGGGCGAGGTAGCGCCGCGTGATCAGCGCTTTCTCCGGGTGGCCGGCCAGCCAGCCGCCGCCGGCCCTGACCAGCTTGTCGACCTCGTCCGTGCTGACCCAGTAGTGCTTCGCGTCGTCGAGAACCGGGAGCAGCACGTAAAGATGGTTCAGGGCGTCGGCCAGCCGCATCCGGCCAGACAGCCGCAGGTCCAGGTAGCGCGAGTCGCCCCAGCCCGGGAACGCCTCGTCGAGGGCGATCGGGGCGGCGGCGACCTGCCAGCCGAGCGGCTCGAACAGCCGGCGGGCCAGGTCGGACCCGCCGCGGCAAGGCAGCACGGGTATCGCGACCTCGAGCGGGATGTCCGCCGCCGCCAGTTCCGGCCGAGCTTCACAGCGACCGGCCATCGCGGTCTTGAACACCCGTGACATCGCGACGGCGAGCATGCTCGAGGCTGCGTACGGCCGGTCGTTCACGTACTGGCCGAGGCTGAAGCCTTCCCCGCCGTCCGGCCCGCGGCGCCCGCGCACCAGGCCGACCGGGTCGACCTCGAGCAGCAGGGCCGCGGTGCACCG
>JADGPC010000076.1 GCA_017882645.1 Streptosporangiales bacterium
CGTCGGCGCCTGATATTCGCTGGACCCGCCCCGGCCAGGCCGGCAGGGTAGAGGTCATGACCAGTACGCGGCTGCCGAGGGTGACCTGGCTGCTCATCGCGGGCGACGCGGTGTCGGCCCTGGGCACCGGGCTGGTGCTGCCGCTGACCCTGATTTACCTGCATCAGGCCAGGGGCATCCCGCTGCCCGTCGTCGGGCTGCTGCTGGCCTCCTCCGGCGCGGTCGGCCTGGTCGCCGTGCCGCTGGCCGGCGTGGCGCTTGACCGGTTCGGCGCCCGCCGGGTCCTGATGGTCGTCCTGGCCGTGCAGTCGATCGGCGAGGCCGGGCTGGCCTGGGCGCACAGCGTCCCGAGCGCCGTACCGGCCATGCTGGCGCTCGGCGCTTCCCTGGGGCCGGCGTTTCCCGCCTTCCAGACGATGCTGGCCGGAATCAACGCCGACCCGGCCGGGCAGCAGCGGGCTTTCGCCCTGAACTTCACCGGCGTCAACGCGGGCATCGGCGTCGGCGGAGCGATCGGTGCCGCCGTCGTCGACGTTCATCATCCGGGTTCGTTCCAGGTGCTGTTCCTGGCCAACGCGATGTCGTGCGTGATCTTCGCGCTGCTCGTGTCGGCCCTGCCGGACGTGCGAGCCGAGCATGAGGCCGGTCAGCCCGCGGCTCGTTACCGCGAGGTGCTGGCCAGCCGCGGGCTCCGGACGGTGCTGCTCGCCATGCTCGTCCTGGCCTTCACCGGCTACGCCGCGATGGACTCCGGCCTGCCGGCCTACGCGACCGTGCAGGCGCGGGTATCGGTGCACGTCGTCGCGCTGTCTATCACCCTGAACACGGCCATCATCGTAGCCTCCCAGCTGCTCGTGCTCCGGCTGGTGCAGCGGCTGCGGCGCAGCCGCGCCCTGTCCCTCATCGGCCTCATCTGGGGTGCCGCCTGGGCTGTCTTCGGCCTGTCGGCGCTGCCCGGCTCGCCGGGCTGGCGGATCGCCTGCGTGCTGGTCTTCAGCGGCGTGTTCGCGCTCGGCGAGACCGTCATGGCCCCGACCGTGCCGCCGCTGGTGAACAGCCTGGCCAGCGACCGGCTCAGGGGCCGCGCCAACGCCCTGGCCAGCCTGACCTACTCAGTGGCATTCGTGGCGTCGCCGGCGATCTGCACCGGGCTGATCGCGGCCGGCCTGTCGGCGGTCTGGATCGGCCTGCTCTGCGCGGGCTGCCTCGGTACCGTCCTGCTCGGCGTGCGGCTCGGCCGCCAGCTCGGGCGGCATGAGGACCGGCTGGACCCAGCCGGTCAGCCGGCCGGCGAGCCCGCACTGACGTGAGCCATCAGGCTGGCCGGCATGCCGTCGCCAGGCCTTATCGCGGTCTTCGTGCTGGCCGCGGCCGCGTGCGGGTAACGACAGCACCTGTGGCAGGGTAAGAGCATGGCGACTGGTTCTGCGCACCGCACCGTCACTGTTCACCGAGTCGGAAGCGGACGGTTCACCGTCAGTAACGAGCGAGGCGGCGAGATCGCCTTCGGCACCGGCGACGGAACCGACTTCACCCCGACCGAGCTGCTGCTGGCCGCCATCGGCGGCTGCACCTCGATCGACATCGACATCCTCACCTCGCGCCGGGCGGAGCCCGACGCCTTCGAGGTCACGGTGGACGCTGACAAGATCCGCGACGCCGCGGGCAGCCGCCTCACCGATATCGCGGTGACGTTCCGGCTGGCCTTTCCGGACACCGAGCAGGGTGACGAGGCGCGTGCCCTGCTGCCGGACGCGGTGCGGAGGTCGCATGACCAGATCTGCACGGTCGGCCGTACCGTCGAGGTCGGCACGCCGATCGCGTCCCGCATCGAGTAGCGGTGTCCGACGGCGCAGCGGACCCGACCGCGATGCGGCGCGAACCCGGGATCGTCGACGCTCATCAGCATGTGTGGGACCTGACGGTCCGGCCCCAGCCGTGGCTGGCGCTGCCCGGCAACGAGCCGCTGCTGCGCAATTACGGTGCGGCCGACCTTCTCCCGCTGGCCAGGGCGGCGGGTGTCACGGCCACCGTCGTGGTGCAGACCGTCGCCGACGAGGCAGAGACGACTGAGCTGCTCGCCCTCGCCGCCGCCAGCGACCTGATCGCCGGGGTCGTCGGCTGGGCCGACCTGGAGTCGGCCGGAACTGGCGACGCGATCGCCGAGCTGCGCGAGCGTCCGGACGGCGGCCTGCTGAGCGGCATCCGGCACCCCGTGCTGATCGAGGATGACCCCGACTGGCTGCGGCGCCCGGCGGTGCTGGCGGGACTGGCAGCGGTCGGCGCGGCCGGCCTCTGCTACGACCTGGTCGTGCCCGCCGACCTGCTTCCGGCCGCGATCGAGGCTGCCGAGGCCTGTCCCGGCCTCGTATTCGTGCTCGATCACCTCGGCAACCCGGACCTCGGCGGACGGCCTGACGAGCTCTGGATGACCGACATCCGGCGGCTGGCTGCGCTGCCGAACACGGTCTGCAAGCTCTCTGGCGTGCTGGGGCAGCCGTCCCCGGACGGCGGCCACGCGGGCCGCGGCAGCGCGGTCGCCCATCTTGTGCCCTACTACGACGTTGTGCTCGGGGCCTTCGGGCCCGACCGGATCATGTTCGGCTCGGACTGGCCGGTCTGCACGCTGTCGGCGTCCTACGGCCAGGTCGTCGCGGCCGCCCGAGCCCTGACGGCCGGGCTCAGCCCGATCGAGCGGGCGGCGGTGTTCGGCGGAACGGCCCGCCGGATCTACCGGCTCGGCCAGTGCGCTTCCGGGGCTGGCGGAGACGTCAGGTAGGAGGCCAGGCGCGGATGAGGACGTCAAGGCCCCACTCGAACCTGTCGTCGCCCCTGCCCGCGACGATCTGGTCGGCGACGGCGACCGTGTGGGGAAACTCATCCGGCGGCAGTGACTTGAGCCAGGTTGCGGCCTGGGCAGCGAAGTCGTCCGGCTCGGCGAGCGGTGTCACATCCTGCTCGTGGGCGTAGGCGGCAACGTAGAGGCTGCCCAGGTCCCCGGCAAAGGCGGCCACCTGGTCCGGGATGCCCGCCGATCGCATGGCCGCCAGCATCCGCTCGACTCCGGTCAGCATGGCCGGCCCGAACGGAACCCGGCCGGGCGACAGCCCGGCGACACCAGGATGACGCCGGAACACGCCGAGCGTCTTCCTGGCCCACGAGCGCAGCATGTCCCGCCAGTCCCCGCCGGGCCGGGGAAACGGGATCTCCGCCATGATCTGCTCGAGGACCAGATGGACGAGCTCCTCCTTGTTGGCGACGTAGCCATACAGCGAGGACGCCGAGACGCCAATCTCGTCGGCGACGCGGCGCATGGTCAGCGCGTCGCCGCCGTCTGACCGGGGTCTCCAGCTGGTTCGCCCTGCTGACCCGTCAGCGGGAGGCACTGATCGGCGCGTCGACGACGCTGGTGCTGCCGCTGACCTTCCTGTCCGGCGCGTTCTTGTCGCTGCGGCTCGTTCCGGGCTGGATCGCCGATGTGGCCAGGTACAACTCGGTCAACTGGGCGGCCAGCGCGGGCCGGGTCGCGGTCGAGGCCCACCCCGCCTGGGCGACGGTCGGCTCCTACGCGGGCTTCCTCGCGCTGGCCGCGGCGGTCACCGCGACGGCGGCCACCAGGGCCTTCCGTACCTACCAGCGGTCGATCTGACCAGGCCGGGCCTGGACGGGCCTAGCGGCCGGCGGGCGGGGCCAGCCATCGCGGCTGGCCGCGCCCGGCCGGCCGCGGCCACAGCCCGTGTGACCAGCCAGCGCCGATCACCATCGCGCCGGCGATCAGCAGCAGCCCATTGCGCCGGTATGCGCCGAGACCCATCAGCGCATCGCCGGCCAGCCTGACGGCCTGGGCCGACGGCGGCATGTGGACCAGGACGTAGCGACCGCGGCGGGTGCGCGACAAGCCGTCCAGGTCGGCCAGGCTGAGCACGGCGGCCGAGCCGGCGATCGGGACGACCACGCGCACGGCCACCGCCGCCGCCGGCCGCTCCTGCCAGAGCAGGAGATTCGAGACGACGGACGCCGTGACGTCGGCGCCGATCTTGGCCGGGTGGACCTGATGTATCACCGCTCCGTCAGCCAGCCGCATGTGATCATTGTCCTCGCCCGGGGATTCCGCTTACATCATGCAGCAACTCCGGCCGCCCTGCTATCGCCCGCCGGGCACTAACCTGCGTCGCCGGTGTTCACGACGCCGCGCGGCTCGATCAGCAGGACGGCGGTCTCGACATCGGCGCTCGGGCAGTGCTCGGCGCCACGCGGCACGACGCAGAGCTCTCCCGGCGCGAGCACCACCTCGCGATCGCGCATCCTTATCGTCAGCAGCCCGTCGATAACGAGGAAGAATTCGTCTGTCTCGGGATGGGAATGCCACGTGAACTCGCCCTGGACCTTCACCACTTTGACGTCGTAGTCGTTAATCCCGGCAATCCTCTTCGGCGACCAGTGCTCGCTGAAGCGGCGAGCATCGAGGCGATGCTGATGGCGTCCATGGCACGATCCTGGCAGCGACCTGGCCTGCGGACCAGACGGCCGCGGCGGTCTGCTGAAATGGGCTCATGTGCACCGCCGTGCTGAGCATCGAGCCTGGCCTGCCCGTGCTCCTGGCGGGGGTCAGGGACGAACTCACCGACCGGGCCTGGGAGCCGCCGGGGCGGCACTGGCCGCAGTACCCGGGACTCATCGGCGGCCGGGACCTGCAGGCCGGCGGGACCTGGCTCGCGGTTTCCGACCAGGACCGGAGAGTCGGCTGCGTGCTCAACGCCATCGGCGCCATGGCCCCGGCGGCAACGCGACGGTCCCGCGGCAGCCTGCCCCTGACCGCAGCCGCGGGCGGGCCGCTCGACCAGGACGCGCTAGCCGACCTCGACCCGTTCCATCTGCTCACGGCCGAGCCAGCAGGGGCGATCATCCAGAGCTGGGACGGACGCGCGCTGACCGAGCGTACGCTGCCGCCCGGCTTGCACTTCGTCGTGAACAGCGGCCTGGCCAGCGAGCTAGCCGGCGGCGGGCCGAGCGCCGGACTGCCCGCCCCGCAGCGGGCGGAGCCCGCCCCGGCCGAGCCCGGTCCCGCCGCCCCGGCGCCGAACGGCCGCGAGCACGAGCTAGCCCGTATCGCGCATTTCCTGGAGCGGTTCAGGTCTGCTGCCCGGCCCGACCCCCGGCCCGGCCAGCCGGTCGCCGATGCGTGGGGTTCGTGGTTTCCGCTCGTCAACGGCGACGGCATCGGGCCGGACGACCTGCGGGCGCTGATCGTCCGCCGCGACCTGGGCGGCGGCCGGACCTGGGGCACGACATCCCTCTCAATGGTCGGCCTGACCCAGGACGCGATCCGCTACGACTTCACCGGCCGCCCCGGCGACCCTTCCTCGTGGTACCCGGTGCTCTGAACCTGGCCGCGCAGCCGGTCAGCCCATCGACTTGGCACCGTCCAGGGCCTCCCTGATGATGTCGGCGTGCCCCGCGTGCTGCGAGGTTTCCGCGATGATGTGCAGCAGCACGCGTCTGGCCGACCAGGTGACGCCGGCCTCGAACCAGGGTGCCTCCGGCAGCGGGTGCGCCGCGTCCAGGTCAGGCAGGCTGCGCACCAGTTCGTCGGTCTGGCTCGCGACCTCCTCGTACTGATCGAGCAGGCCGGCCAGCGTCTCGCCTTCGGCCATCCGGAAGGCGTGGGCCCAGGTATCGGCCATCGTCGCCGGGTCGAACGACATGACGGATGGCCCCTCGACGATGAACCTGACCCACTGGCGCTCGGTCACGGCGACGTGCTTGATCAGACCGCCCAGGCACAGCTCGCTCACCGTCGTCCGCCTGGCCGCCTGCTCGTCGCTCAGGCCGCGGGTCGGGTACCGCATGAAATGCCGCTGCTTGGCCAGGGAAGCCAGCAGATCGGCTCGCTCTCCGGTCACGGTCTGCGTCGCGCTCACAGTGCCTGCCTCTCGTTCGCACTCGCTGCCTGCTGCTAGCACGTTACGCCTGGGTACTGACAGTGGCGGCCAGACCACGACCGCGGCGACGGCGGACAACGCAGCGCCCAGCAGGCGGCCGGCGACGAGGAATGCGTGACGGCCGCGGGTGGTTGCGGCCTGACATGGCATCAGTAGTGATCGCAGCCGCCTACGGCGGCCCTGAGGTACTGTCCGTGATCGACGAGCTCGCGGGCGAGCCGGGACCCGGTGAGGCACGGATCGAGGTCAGGGCCGCGGGCGTCAACCCGGTGGACTACAAGGTCTACTCAGGAGCGTTCGGCCGTGACCCGGCCAGCCTGCCGCTGCGGCTCGGTTCCGAAGCCGCGGGGGTCATCACCGCGGTCGGCCCCGGCGCGGTCGGCCCGGCCGGGCCGCTCCAGATCGGCGGCGAGGTCATCGCGTACCGCGCGCCAGGAGCGTACGCGAGCGAGCTGGTCGTGCCGGCCCAGGCACTGGTACCCAAGCCGGCGACGCTCGACTGGGCGCAGGCCTCCGGGCTCATGCTGACCGGCGCGACAGCCTGGCACTGCCTGGTCGCGGCGGGCGTCAGTGACGGCGACACGGTCCTGATCCACGGCGGCGCCGGGGGAGTGGGCGTGATGGCGGTCCAGCTGGCCGCCGCCACCGGCGCGACCGTGATCGCGACGGCCAGCCCGGCCAGGCACGGGCTCCTCCGCGAGCTTGGCGCCCAGCCGGTCGCGTACGGGCCAGGGCTCGCCGAGCGGGTCAGGGACCTCGCTCCCGGCGGCGTCGACGCGGCCATCGACCTGGTCGGCACGGACGAGGCCGTCGACGTCTCGCTTGAGCTCGTCGCCGACAAGACCAGGATCATCACGATCGCCGCGTTCGGGCGCGCTGGCCAGGCCGGGATCAGGGCGCTCGGCGGCGGCCCAGGAGCCGACCCGGGCACCGAGCTCAGGATGGCGGCCAGGCTCGACCTGGCCAGGCTTGCTGACCAGGGAAAACTTCGCGTGCTGGTGGCTGAGACCTTCCCGCTGGCGAAGGCGGCCGACGCGCACCGGGCCATCATGACCGGCCACACGAGCGGCAAGATCGCCCTGATTCCCTGACGACGCCCCCGCCGGCCGCCGGCACCGTGCTGGCCGACGACCCGCCCCGGCGGCTCGCCTTCACCTGGGGTGCTGACGAGCTGCATCAGCCGAGCGATGTCAGTGCCGGGTCTTACGCTGAGGCCATGTCCGATCACACCGCCAGGGAACTGCTGCCAGCGGAGCGCTACGAGGACCTGATCGACGAACTTGTCGGTCAGGCTGGGGTGACACCGCCGCAGGGCGGAGCCGGGTTCGGCCGGTCTGCTGTCCGGTTCAACGGGAAGATCATCGCGATGTTCGTACGGGACCAGCTCGTGCTCAAGCTCCCCGAGAAACGCGTCGACGACCTGATCGCGGCCGGTCACGGCGAGCGGTTCGACGCGAACAAGGGGACGCCCATGCGGGAATGGCTGAGCCTGGACCCCGGCAGCGACGAGCCGTGGCTGCCGCTCGCCCAGGAGGCGCTCAGCTTCGCCAGGTCCCAGGGCGCCCGCACGCAATGAGCGGCATCGGCCGGGCTGCTCCCGGAGCGCCGCGCACCGCATGGAGCGCAGTCAGCGCGCGCCTCTACGATGCAGCCATGGCCATTCCGCTGCCCGATGACGTCCGGGCTCTTCTTCAGGCGCCGAACTATGTCCACCTGTCCACGCTCCGGGCCGACGGCTCGCCAAGGAACTGGGTCGTCTGGATCGGCGTGGAGGGCGACAACCTGCTCGTCTGCACCGGCGAGAAGACCTGGAAAGCGCGGGACATGCGCCGCGACCCGAGGGTCGGCCTGTCTGTCGTCGACCTGGCCAACCCGTACAAGATGGCGGCGATCCAGGGCCGGGTCATCGAGGCCCGGCCGGACGAGGACAGCGCGTACATGGACCCGATCTCGGTCAAGTACACCAGCGCGCCGTTCCCGGCCAGGGGAGCAGGCCGGGTCTGCTTCGTGATCGCCGCCGAGAAGGCGGGGCTGGTCACGCTCGGATTCACGCACAGCCCGGCCTGAGGCCGGTCATGTGCGGTGATCCTGCCATGGTCAGAGCAGGGCCAGGTCCGCCGTCACCACGTCGATCTGCGCTGCCTCGGCTGGCCCGATGGCGCAGCAGGTCACCGTGCCCGCCTGCACCTGAGTGCGGCCAGCGTCCCGGACAAGCTCGACCGGCAGTCCCGCTCGCCGTGCCTGGCCCGCGAGGTCCTGGAGATGTTCCGCGGAGGTCGCCTTGAGCACGACCTTCGGCTGCCCGTCCTCCAGCCAGCTGTAGCAGGCGGGGCCGCCGAGACTGGCCAGCGTGGCGGCGACCGCGGCGTGCGCGACCTGGGCGGCGATCTTGCCGCGGCCCATCCCGAGGTCCGTCCTGACCACCAGCGCGAGCTTCATCGGCACGGCAACACCGTATGCCCGCTCGTCAGTCACGGATGAGGCGCAGCCGGCGGTAGTCGGGATCGGCCCGGCACCGGCTCGCCAGCGCGTCGAGATCGTCTCCGGCCCACAGCACTCGTCCGGTCAGCTCGTCCGCGCCGCCGCCGGCTATCGCCTCGACGAGGTCGGCGGCTGAGCGGCCGTCGCCCCATCGTTGCTCGACTCCCTGACCGAACCCGGGCAGCCAGGTGCGACCCTGGTCGCCCCAGGCCAGCAGCTCCGTCATCGGCGTCCGGACGAACCCGGGATGCATGGCAAAGACCTGGACTCCCGTTCCGTCGAGCTCACAGGCCAGTGACTCGGTGAGCCGCGCGATCCCGGCCTTCGCTACCGCGAACGCTGAGACATTGCCCAGCTGGCGGTCACCCAGGTTGCCGTAGACGGTGACCAGCCGGCCAGTCCCGGCAGCGCGCATCCGCTCGATCGCCGACTGGGCGGTGATCAAGGTTCCGAGCAGGTCGACGGCCACCGCATCCCACCACGCGCGGGGTCGGCCGACCAGGCCGGCCCGAGTTCGCCGGCGGTACCCGCGCACGTCAGGACCAGGCTGGGCGGGCCGAAACGCGCTTGCACGGTGTCGAACGCGGCTTGTACCGACGCCCGGGACGTGACGTCGGCCGCGACCGGCAGCAGCCGCCCAGCGCCGGTTCCGGCCGCGTCGCCCAGGCTGGTCAGGTCCGCGCTCGGCCGCGCGATCCCGGCAACGTCAGCGCCGAGCCCGGACAGGCGAATCGCCACCTCCCGGCCGATCCCGCGGCTAGCCCCGGTGATGACGGCGACCTGACCGGCCAGCGAGCGCGACGACATGATCACCATGATGGACTCCCCAGCCCGGTATCGTGAGGCCACGTGACGACCAGCCACGACCGCACCGCCGGAATCCCGATGCGGCTGTTCAACACCCTGACTCGCGAGGTCGCCGATTTCGGGTCGGCCAACCCGCCTGAGGTGGGGATGTACTCCTGCGGGCCGACCGTCTATGCCGACCAGCACATCGGCAACATGCGTGCCTACGTCTTCGCCGACACGCTGAAGCGGGCCCTGGACTGGAAGGGGTTCCGGGTCCGGCATGTCATCAACATCACCGACGTCGGGCACCTCACCTCCGACGCCGACGAGGGCGACGACAAGCTCGAGGTCGCGGCCCGCCGTGAGCACCGGAATGCCTGGGAGATCGCCGAGCAGTACACCAGGGACTTCAAGGCCGACCTGATGCGGCTGCGGATCATCGAGCCCGACGTCTGGTGCAAGGCGACGGACCACATCGGCGAGATGATCAGGTTCGCCGAGGTGCTCGACGCCAGCGGCTGGTGCTACCGGCTTCCGTCCGGCCTGTATTTCGACACCTCGAAGGATCGCGACTACGGCAAGCTCGCCCGGCTCGACCTGGCTGGCCAGCAGGCCGGAGCGCGGGTGGAGGTCGCGGCGGGCAAGCGGAGCGCCAGCGACTTCGCGGTCTGGCGCACGTCCGCACCCGGCGAGAAGCGCCAGATGGAATGGGACTCTCCGTGGGGCAGGGGAGCGCCGGGCTGGCACCTGGAATGCTCGGTGATGTCGATCGAGTACCTCGGCCCGCACTTCGACATCCACACCGGCGGCGTGGACCACATCCCGGTGCACCACACCAACGAGATCGCCCAGAGCGAGGCCTACCTCGCCGACGGCCTGCCGTGGGTCAGATGGTGGCTGCACGGCGAGTTCATCAATCTGCGCGGAGCGAAGATCTCCAAGTCGACGGGCGGCGGCATCCTGGTCACGGACCTGATCGATCGCGGCTACCACCCGCTGGCCTACCGGTACCTGCTGCTCCAGGCGCACTACCGCAGCCAGACCGAGTTCAGCTGGGACGCCATGGACAGCGCGCGGGCTGGCCTGCGGCGGCTGGTCGACCGTTTCGCGGCGGCCAGATCGACGCCGGCCGAGCGGCTCGGCGGCGCGGCCGCTGAGCACCTGGCGGCGTTCGACCGGGCGGTCAGCGATGACCTGAACACGCCAAGGGCCGTCGCCGCCGCCGTCGCAGCGTCGCGGGACGACCGCCTCACCGACGGTGAGCTGACCGCCCTGGCCCGCGAGTTCGACGCCGTGCTGGCCATCGGGCTCGCCGACCTGTCGCCCGCCGACCTCGATCTCAAGCGCAGCGACGTTGCGATCAGCGACGAGGAGGTGCGGACGCTCCTCGCCGAGCGGAACGCGGCCCGGGCGGCCAGGGACTTCGCCAGGTCGGACCAGATCCGCGACCAGCTAGCCAGCGTCGGAGTAACCGTCGAGGACCAGCCGGGCGGCGTGTCCACATGGCGCTGGACCTGATCCACTCCGACCCGCCGGCCGTGCCCCGGCCGTGGCTCGCGGGCGGACTCCACTATGTCGGCTCGACCGCCGTTCCCGGCCTGGTCGCCAAGCCCATCCTGGACATGATCGCCGGCGTTCGCGACCTGACCGACGCCAGCGCGGCGATCGGGGCACTGGCCGCGCTGTCGTATGCCCACGCTGAGCACCGGCCGCGCGCGCTCTGCTTCTACAAGCCAGCAGGGGCCGCGCCGCAGCACCATTCCTGTCACCTGCATCTGACCGCGCCGGGCAGCGACCTGTGGCGGGAACGCCTGGCCTTCCGTGACGCACTGCGAGCCGACCCTGAGCTGGCCCGCGTTCCATGCCCCTACCGTAATAAGCGGCGCGGCAGGCGACGGAGGGCGGAAGCGATGACGGCGAACCCGGCTGGCGCGATGCAGGTCGAGATCGACGGCGTTGCCGCGTCGCCTGACCAGCTGCGCGCCGCGGCCCTTGGCGGCTACGGCCACTTCACGGCGATGCAGGTCAGAGGCGGCCGGGTGCGTGCCTTCGGCCGTCACCTGGACCGTCTGGACGCCGCGAACCGCGAGCTATTCGGAGCCGGAATCGACGCCGCCGCCGTGCGGGATCACATCCGGCACGCGCTCGGCGACGACATCTGCGATGCCTCGGTGCGCGTCTACGTGCTGGAGGCTGACCGGTCGCCGTTCACCTTGGTGACCGTGCGGCCGCCGGGCGGCATGCCGGGCGCGCCGTGGAAGCTCCGTGCCGTTCCCTATCAGCGCTCGCTCGCCCACATCAAGCACACCGGCGACTTCGGGCAGCGCTATTACCAGCGGCTCGCTCACGCCCGCGGCTTCGATGAGGCGCTGCTGACCGGTCCCGATGCGATCATCTCCGAGGGCAGCATCACCAATGTCGGGTTCTTCGACGGAGCCGAGGTCATCTGGCCGGCGGCACCAGCCCTGGCCGGGATCACCATGCAGCTGCTCGAGCGCGCCCTGGCCGATCACGGGCTGCCGTCGCGGCGCGCCCATGTCCGGCTTACCGATCTCGGGTCTTTCGCGGCCGTCTTCGTCACGAACGCACGCGGCATCGCGCCGGTCGGACAGGTCGACGACCTCAGCCTGACCGCCGCCACCGGATTCATGCGGCGGCTGGCCGAAGCCTACGAGTCGGCCGGGTGGGACAGCATCTGAGACTCTCCTGGCGGGCGGGACCACAAGCGGGGCCTTCGGCCCTGCCGGAGCGGGCCAGCCGCGGGCCACGCTGCGGGCAGGGACTCGGCAGCGGGGTCGGTCCCGGAGCGCACGAGGAGCGGCGTCATGCCGAATTACGGCGACTACCTGCGATGGCTGTACAAGACCGGTCGCCCGAATCGTTTGGCGCGGCTGCAGAACCAGGGGTCGGCGGCCGTCTTCGGGGCGGGAATCTGGCCCGGCCGCCTCGCCGCACTCGACGTGCGGGGACGCACGAGCGCGCGGGTCATCTCGCTCCCCGTCGTGATCACCGATTACGACGCAGAGCGCTATCTGGTCTCGATGCTCGGCGAGGACGTGAACTGGGTGCGCAACATCCGGGCCGCCGATGGCCGTGCCGTGCTGCGGCACGGCCGCCGCGAGCAGGTGCGCCTGGTCAACGTTCCAGCCGAAGACCGGGCGCCGATCCTGCGCCGTTACCTGGAACTGGCCCCCGGGGCCCGTCCGCACATCCCGGTCGACCGGCGCGCCCCGCGGCAGGCATTCGAGCAGATCGCGCCGACGATTCCGGTCTTCAGGGTCACGGCTATGACCACAGCCCAGCCCGGGAGCGCAGGATCTGCTGCACAGCCCGCACGAAGCCAGTGAGCTGTTCCGGCGTGAGCGCCAGGCTCAGGGCCAGATAGCCGCGCGGCGCGATGTAGTACCCGTGCTCGAGCAGGTCGAGAAAGAGCAGCTCGACCAGCCGCGGGTCGCTCTGGCTCAGGTCACTGCGGCTGCGGATCCGAGCTGTCGTCGCGTGCACGGCCAGGATGCTTCCCACCCCGGTGGCCTGGAAGGGGGCGCCGGCGGCACGGAATGTGCGCGTCAGCTCCTCGCGCAGCGCGTCACCCCGGGCGCTGTGCCGCTCCGCGACGTCGGGCGGGTAGACCTTCGTGAGCCCGGCGTAGCCCGCGGCCATGGACACGACGTTGTTGTTGAAGGTTCCGGCATGCGGCAGCGCCTCGGGCCTGGCCGGGTCGAACAAGCCCATCACGTCGGCGCGGCCGCCGAAGGCACCGAACGACGAGCCGCCGCCGATGTACTTGCCCAGCGTGGTCAGGTCGGGCGAGATCCCGAGCCGCCCCTGCAGGCCGCCTGAGCCGGTCCGGGAG
>JADGPC010000077.1 GCA_017882645.1 Streptosporangiales bacterium
GCCCTAGACTAGAACATGTTCTAGTCTAGGGGCCAGTTGAGGCACCCGTCATGGGTGCGGACGATGCTGTACGTGCGGGCGCGGGCGCAAGCCGGCGCTCCGGCGGGAGGAGCAGCCTGTGGGCGAGAAGGTCGGGCAGTCGGTCATCGCCGCGGTTGGCGAGCTGCTACCCGTGCTGCGGGAACGGGCGCAGGAGACCGAGGACGCGCGGGTTGTTCCCGCCGACTCGATCAAGGCTCTGGCGGAGGCAGGCTTCTTCCGGCTGCTTCAGCCCGCCCGGTACGGCGGTCTCGAGGCCGACCCGGTGACGTTCTACGAGGTCGTGCGGATGATCGCGGGCGCGTGCGGCTCGACCGGCTGGGTCGCCTCGGTAGTCGGCGTGCACCCCTGGCAGCTCGCGCTCTTCCCGGTGGCCGGGCAGGAAGAGGTCTGGGGCTCCGACACGAACACCAGGATGTCGTCTTCCTACGCGCCCACCGGCCGGGCGCAGCTGACCGAAGGCGGCCACCGGCTCACCGGGCGATGGAGCTTCTCCTCCGGCTGCAATCACGCCAGCTGGGTGCTGCTCGGGGGGATCGTCACCAACGACGAGGGCGCGCCGGTGGACTTCAGGACGTTCCTGCTGCCGGCCAGTGACTACGAGATCGAGGACGTCTGGGACACCGTCGGGCTGCGCGGCACCGGCAGCAACGACATCGTCGTGAGCGGCGTGTTCGTGCCCGAGCACCGGTCGCTGTCCTTCGCCGACGTGACCAAGTGCGTCTGTCCCGGCCAGGCGGTCAACGACGCGCCGCTGTACCGGATCCCGTTCGGCTCGGTGTTCTCCAACGCGATCACCACCCCGGTAATCGGCATGGCCACCGGCGCCTACCACGCCCATGTGGACTACCAGCGGACCAGGGTCAGCGCCGCCTACGCCGGCCACAAGGTCGCCGAGGACCCGTTCGCCCAGGCCAGGATCGCCGAGGCGGCGGCCGAGATCGACGCGGCGTGGCTGGCGCTCGAGCGCAACATGACCGAGCTGATGGCCCACGCCAGGGCCCGCGAGCCGATCCCGATGCCGCTGCGGCTGCGGATCAGGCGCGACCAGGTACGCGGCACCGGGCAGGCCATCAGCGCGGTCGACCTGCTGTTCGAGAACTCGGGCGGCCGAGCGCTGCGGACGGGCACGCCGATCCAGCGGTTCTGGCGGGACGCGCACGCCGGCCGGGTGCACGCGATCAACGACCCGGAGCGGGCCCTGACCATGTTCGGCCGCGGCGAGTTCGGCCTGCCGCCCGCCGCCGACGCGATGCTCTGAGCGATCTGATGAGCGACGCCGCGGAGACCAGCCGGTTCGCCGACACCGCGATGATGCGGCTGCATTACCACGAGGCGGGATCGTCTGGGGCGGCCGGCGCGCTGCCGGTCGTGCTGCTGCACGGCGGCGGCCCGGGCGCCTCGGCGTGGTCGAACTTCGGCCGCAACCTGCCGGCCTTCGCTCAGCGGTTCCGCACGCTGATGCCCGACCAGCCGGGGTTCGGCCAGTCCGCCGCGCCGCCGGTCGACGGCAACTACTTCACCTTCTCCGCCCGGGTGCTGGCCAGCCTGCTTGATCACCTGGAGATCGAGAAGGTGCACCTGGTGGGCAACTCGCTCGGCGGCGGCACCGCCGTCCGGTTCGCGCTGAGCTACCCGGACCGGGCGGCCAGGCTGGTGCTGATGGGACCGGGCGGGCTGAGCCTGAACGTGTTCTCCCCTGACCCCACCGAGGGCGTCAAGCGGCTGACCGAGTTCGCCGCCCCGCCGGGACCGAGCAAGGAGAAGCTCGCCGCGTTCCTGCGGACGCTGGTGTTCAACGCCCAGCTGATCACCGACGAGCTGATCGAGGAGCGCTACGCCTGCGCGAGCACCCCGGAGTCGATCGCGGCCATGATGGCGATGGGGATGTCGTTCTACGACCCCGCGACCGCCGAGGACGGCATGCTCTGGCGCGAGGTGCACCGGCTGCGGAACCAGGTCCTGCTGATCTGGGGCCGGGAGGACCGGGTCAACCCGCTCGACGGCGCCCTGGTCGCGCTCAAGCAGATCCGCAAGGCGCAGCTGCATGTCTTCAGCGGCTGCGGGCACTGGGCGCAGCTGGAGAAGTTCGACGAGTTCAACCGCCTCGTCATCGACTTCCTGGGAGGTGGGTCATGAGCGGCATCGGGTCACTGGGGTACCTGCGGATCGAGGCCACCGACACCGCAGCGTGGCGCGAGTTCGGGACCAAGCTGCTCGGCATGGTGGAGGGCCGCGGTCCCGAGCCGGGTGCCGTCTACCTGCGGATGGACGACTTCCCGGCTCGGCTGGTGATCGTGCCGGGCGAGACCGACCGGCTGGCCGTCTCCGGCTGGGAGGTGGCCGGCGAGGCCGATCTGGCCGAGCTCGCGCAGTCCCTCGACCGGGCCGGCGTGTCGGCCAAGGCAGGCACGCCTGACGAGCTGGCCCTGCGCCGGGTTGGCGGGCTACTCAGGTTCGACGACCCGTCGGGTCACACCCTGGAAGTCTTCTGGGGTGCCGCGCTGGACAGCCGGCCCGCGTTCAGCCCGTACGGCAACCGGTTCGTCACCGGGGACATGGGGATGGGGCACGTCGTCATCCCGGCCTCCGACGACGAGGCCGCGATGGCGTTCTACACCGGCGTGCTCGGCTTCCGGCTCCGCGACTCGATGGGCCTGCCGCCCGAGCTGTTCGGCCGCCCGGCGGGCGGGCCGCCCGCGATGATGCGCTTCCTCGGCTGCAACCGGCGGCACCACAGCCTGGCCCTGGCCCCGATGACCAGCCCGGCGGGGATCATCCACCTGATGATCGAGGTCGCGACGCTGGACGATGTGGGCCGGGCGATGGACAGGTGCGCCAGGCGCGGCGGCCGGATCAGCGCCTCGCTCGGCCGGCATGCCAACGACCAGATGGTCTCGTTCTACGTCCAGACGCCGGGCGGCTTCGACATCGAGTACGGCACCGACGGACTGCTGGTCGACGACGCGGCCTGGGTGAGCAGGCAGACCACCGCGGTCAGCCTCTGGGGCCACGTCTTCGCCGCCGGAGCAGCGCATTAGGCTGGGCTGGCAATCGGCGCCGGAAGCACCCAGATGAGGCAGCCGGGAATGAGCGGAGCCGGAGAGGCGCTTGCGGTGATCGTGGGAGGTGCTAGCCCGGAGGGCGACCCCCGGACCCCCGCCCGGGCCAGACCGGCGAGCTATCCGCCGGAACCGCAGAAGTTCCGCCAGGTACTCGGCCATTTCGGCACGGGCGTCACGGTGATCACCGCCATCGACGGCGGCGAGCCGGTCGGCTTCGCCTGCCAGGCCTTCGCCGCCCTGTCGCTCGACCCGCCGCTGGTTGTTCTCTGCCCCGCGCTCACGTCGAGCAGCTGGCCCCGGATCGCCCGGGCGGCATCGTTCGCCGTCAATGTCCTGACCGAGGACCAGCACGATCTGGCCAGCAAGTTCGGCCGCAGCGGGCCCGGCAAGTTCGGCGGTGTCAGGTGGTCGCCGGACGGGGCCGGCTCGCCGGTCATCGACGGCGTGCTGACCTGGGCCGGCTGCGAGATCGAGGCGGTGCATCCCGGCGGTGACCACGACGTCGTGATCGGCCGGGTCCGGGAACTCGGCGAGTGCGGCAGTCAGCGGCCGCTGCTGTTCTACCGCGGCCGGTATGCCACGACCGCCGAGTCCGGCGGGCCGCCCGAGGTGGTCGAGACGCTGCTGGCCTGGCCGCGGCACGCCGACTGGATGTGACGCAGCGGGCTAGTCCCGAGACGGCAGGGTGAGCGCCGCGGGGACGATCTCGACCGGGAAGGGCCGTTCGATCCGCAGCGCGTTCGCCCCCGACGCCTGGGCGATCTGCTCGTACGTTCCGTCGCGCAATTCGAACACGGTCAGCTCAGGGCGTGCGGGGTCCGGGTCGAAGATCCAGTACGACGCGACGCCGAACTTCTCGTACGCGGCCAGTTTCGCGTTCCGATCCACGATCGCGGTGCTCGGCGACCGTAGCTCGACGGCCAGCAGCGGCGGCGTCCAGAACTTAGCCCCGCCGACCTCGTCCAGCCGCACGACCACGATGTCTGGGTCGAATTCCGTCTTGTCGGACACCTGCATGGCCGGCTCGGCCACCACGCTGAGATTGTCCGGGCAGGCAACAGACAGGAGCGTCGCTAGCCTTGTGGCAGCCATCTGGTGCACGGTCGTCGGCCAGGGGCTCACGATCAGGACCCCGTCGAGCAGTTCGTACCGTCGGCCGTCATCGGGCAGCCGGTCCAGGTCCTCGACCGTGAACGGCTCGCCCGCCGCGGGCCACGCCGCCTCGTAAGCCATAGCAACCATCGTGCCTCCGTCGTGCTCCGCGCGCCAGGTAATGTCGTGCTCCGCGCGCCAGGTAAGACTGCGTCATGGCGTTCACTCTGGCAGGCGCCACCGACAATCCGGCGCCTCGCGGGCTAGCTGTCGAGGACGGCGGCGGCGATCCTGGCCAGGTGGGCGGACGGCGGGCCGAACAGCTGCGCCGAGCCGTGCGCGCGCTTGAAGTAACGGTGCGCGTCGTGCTCCCAGGTGATCCCGATCGCACCGTGCAGCTGGATCATCTCCCCGGCGACCGTCGCCAGCGCCTCCGAGCAGTAGGCCTTCGCCGCGGCCGCCAGCATTGGCAGTTCCGCGGCCGCACCCGCCGCGCCGTCCCGGACGGCGGCGTCAGCGACCTCGGCGGCCCGGTACGACAGCGCGCGAGCCGACTCGACCAGCACGTGCATCTCGGCCAGCCGGTGCTGGATGACCTGGAAGCTGGCGATCGGCCGGCCGAACTGGACCCTGCCGCTCGTGTAGCCGACGGTCAGCTCGAGCGCCCTGGCCGCTGCCCCGGCCTGTTCCGCGCTGAGCGCGACGCTCGCCAGGTCCCTGGCCCTGGCGAGCGCGGCGGTCATGCCGCTTGCGCTGGCGTCGACGCCGTCGCGGGCCCGCGTCTCGGGCCCGAGCGGCCGGTCGGCCGCCGTCGCGAGCCGGACCACGGCCAGCCGCCTCGTCTGGTCCATCCCGGCAGCGGCTTGCCGGTCGACTCCGGCCCGACCGGGATCGACCTCGAACAACCCGAGCCCGCCGGCCGGCATCGCGGCCGCGGCGACCAGCACCTGCGCCGAGTCGCCGTCCAGCACGTAGTGAGCTGCCCCCGTCAGCGTCCAGCCGCCGCCGGTGCGCGCCGCCGCGTGAAAGGCAGCGGCGGCGGGATCCCAGCCGCCGTCGGGGCCGGTCCAGGCGAGCGCGGCAATCAGCCTTCCGCTGGTCATTTCCGGCAGCAACCGCTCGCAGGCGTCGGTGTCGTCCGCCGCGAGGATCGCCTGCGTGGCGAGAACCGCCGAGCCGATCAGGGGAGTCGGGGCTAGCAGCCGGCCGAGTTCCTCGGCAACGACGTTCACCTCGACCGGACCGGCCCCGGCGCCGCCGTAGCGCTCGGGAACGGCCAGGCCGGCCACGCCGATCTCGCTCAGCAGCCGCCACAGATCCGGGTCGTAGCCGGGGCCGGTCGCCGGCGGGCTGAGCTCGGGCGGGTTCCGCCGCGCTGCCGCGCGGACGGCGTCCCGCAGCGCGCGCCGCTCTCCGGTCAGCTCCATGCGCCCGCCCCGTCCTGGGCCAGTTCCCGCAGGACGACGGCCCGGTGCTCCGCCTGGCTGCCCCAGGTCGACGACAGCGACCGTACCTTGACCAGCCAGAGGCTGATGTCGCACTCCAGGGTGTAGCCGACGGCGCCGTGGACTTGCAGCGCGGTGCGGGCGGCGCGCCGGGCGGCATCGGCGCAGGCGACCCGGGCCGCGGAGATGTCCCGCGCGGTCGTCGGGGCGTCGGCGCCGAGCGCGACGGCGGCCGCGTAGAGCAGCGGCCTGGCGAACTCCAGGCCGATCAGCACGTCGGCGAGCGCGTGCTTCACCGCCTGGAACGATCCGACCGGCCGGCCGAACTGCTCCCTCGTCTTCGCGTGCCGCGCGGCGGCCTCGAGCAGCCCGCGCCCGGCGCCGAGCAGCAGCGCCGCGCTGGCCAGCGTTCCGTAGCCGGTCGCGCGGGAGACGGCGGCCTCAGCGTCGGGCCCGGAGGCCAGCGCCTGGCCGGGCGATACCTCGAATAGCCGCCTGGCCCGGTCCGCAGACTCCAGCCTGGCCCCCGGCGCCGCGAGCCAGACCGAGCCTGCGGCGGCCAGCAGGGCCAGCCCGGCCGCATCCGCGTCCAGCGCGCGGGGCAGCAGCGGCGGGCTGGCCAGCGTCGCGATCAGGTCCCCGGAGGCGAGCGCGGCCAGCCAGTCGCGGGCGCGGGAACCGGTGACCGGCGCGGCGGCCAGTGCGGCCAGCAGCTGGGGGACGGCCGCGACGGACTCGGCGACCGGACCGGGCACCGGGTGGCGGCCGAGCTCCTCACAGGCAACGACCAGATCGACCGGGTGAGCCCCGAGCCCGTCGCACGACTCGGGCACGGCCAGAGCGGTGACCCCCGACTTAGCCAGCTCGCGCCAGATCGCCAGCCCCGGCGCCTGATCGCCGCCCGCCCAGGCCCTGGCCGCGGCCGGCACGCCGGCATCGGCGAGCAGTTCGCGGATCACGGCACCGAACTGGCGCTGCTCGTCGCTGAGGGCGAATCTCATCGTGGCAGCCCGAGCAGCCGCTCCGCGATGACGGAGCGCTGGATCTCGTTGGTGCCCGCGTAGATCGGCCCGGCCAGCGAGAACAGGTAACTGCCGATCCAGTCTCCGTCCGGGGCCTGGCGGCCGAGCACCTCCGCTTCGGGGCCCAGCAGGTCGAGGGCCGTTTCGCAGATCTCGACATCGAGCTCGGACCAGAACACCTTCCCGAGGCTCGACTCAGCGCCCAGCGAGCCGCCCGCCTCAAGCGCGGCGAC
>JADGPC010000473.1 GCA_017882645.1 Streptosporangiales bacterium
GTGAACGCCACGATCGCGGCCGCGGCGGCCAGGCCGCCCGCCAGCGGCGTCAGGATGACGGTCAGCAGGGACACGAGGTGATACGCGGCGTCAACGGGGACACCAAGGAAAGCAGACATGATGAGCAACCCTCCAGCGGGTCAGAAGTGACAGATGACAGCTGGAGACGGCCGCATTCAGCCCTCGTGGGCGGCGCGATCAGCGCAGGCCAGGGCTCTGCGACAGAGCCCGGCGGCTGCCGCGATCAGCGCAGCGCGGCCGCCGGGACCGCCGAGGGCGCTCGGGGACGGGGACGTCCGGCCGCATCGGGGTCGCGCTGGCGCTGGAACCCGGCCCGCCACGCCTTCTCGCGCAGCGCGGCCGCGCGGCTGATCAGCGGGACCGCCGCTGCTATCCGGCCGAGCCTGGCCCCGCTCGCCAGGCCTACGGCGAGCGCGCCAGCCAGGACGGACACGGTCAGCGCGGCCACGGCAAGACCGGCCGGGCCGGACGGGGTCAGCAGCAGATGGCCCGTCGCCTGCCACAGGTCAGCCAGCAGCCCGAGAACTGGACTCAGGGCCGTCAGCACTGCCGCATTCACCGCCGGATCAGACCGCCAGAACCGCTATCGAAGGCTTCTGCCGTTCAGCGTACGCCGTGCTCCGCCCGGCGCTTGATGCCGAGCAGCATCTTGCGCATCATCGCGAAATCGCCGAACTCGGCCAGGATCACGGTCAGCAGCCCGGCCGTGGTCGGCCGGTATCGCTGCCGAAGCCGGGTCACGAGCCGGGTCCGGCCCGGTGCGACCGGGGTGAGCGCCCACGCCCAGGACGAGTCCGGTTTGGCCCAGACGAGATACGCGTCCGGCTCGGCCTCGGCGACCAGGAATGACGTGCTTGGCGTCGGCTGGCCGGCCATCGGCGCCGCCACGGCGCCCGCCTGAACTCGCTGCCACTGCGGCAGGACGGACGTCGCGCTCGGCCGGCCGAGGTTGTCGATCAGGTCATAGCTGTAGAAGCCGCCGCGCCCGTATCCGGCCTGGGCGAGCCAGGGCCAGACATCGCACGGTCGGGCCTCGATCGTGATCGCCCGGGTCGCGGTGAAGTGCGAGACCGGGACCAGGTCGTCTCCCGGCATGGACTCGCCCGCTTCGGCCTCGGTGGCTCCCCAGCGCAGGTGCCAGCGGCGGTACAGCGGAGCGGTCAGGAGCAGCGGGACGGCCGTCGCGGCCTCGCCCAGCTCGGTGATCATGGCCAGGTTGCCGGCCAGGATCAGGCCGATCCCGGCGAGGCCGTAGACCACCTGCAGCGGGCTGAACTGCCGGACGACCGCCACCTCGACGATGATCCAGCCGGTCAGCAGCACGCCGGCCAGCGCGGCGGCGTCCCGGTACCGCGGGTGCCCGCGCCAGGCGAGGACGGCAACGACGGTGGCGGGCACTGCGACCACGCACGCCAGCGCCAGGCCGCCGAATACCGGACTGTGAAACGGCAGCCGCGCTGTCATCGGCTCGCCGAGCCGCAGCCACCCGCTGATCAGTCCCGCCGCACCGCCGTACCCGGAGACGGCGACGAATCCGGCGAGCGCCGCCAGCCAGCCGTGATGCGACCTGCTGCGTGTACCCACGGTCCCAGTGTCGGCTCCGCGCCGTGCGCCATCCAGAGCCGAACGACCCGGCTGAGACGACCGAAAGGCACACCCGCATAGTTCGCTAGTCCATCGCGACGGCGACATAGAATTGATGATGGTTCGAAAAGGTCGTCAGGCTCGCGAATCGCCTCAGCAGCGCCGGAGGACGGACCAGTGTCGATCGACCTCGCCACCGGCCAGGTGGGCAAGGCGATCAGGGTCGGGCGGAATCCCGGGGCCGTCGTAATCACGCCGGACGGCAAGACCGCCTATGCGGTGAGCTACCTGCACGCCCTGACGCCGGTCGATCTGCCCAGCCGGACTCCCGGCCAGGTGATCAGGGCCGGGAAGGCGCCGGTCACGATGGCGATCACCCCGGACGGCAGCACTGGCTACGTGGTCAGCCTGGACGGCGCCGTCGTCCCCGTCGATCTCGGTACCGGGCGGCCGGGCAAGGCGATCAGCGTCGGGCCGCGGCGGCGGGCGAGCGGCGGCACCGATGTTCCTGCGCCGGTAGTATTTATATATACTTGTCGGTATCAGTAATTGTTAATCGATTACAGTAATTCTCGGCTACTAAGGCATGGCGAATGAGTTTCTGGGACCGTCTGACCGGCAAAGTAGTTGATGTCGCCGGACTGGGCCAGAAAAGACGCGCTGTTGCTACCGGGATTACGGCATTTGATGGTCCGATAAGCGATCTGCGGCTGGAAATGGCCATCAAGAGCCATCCCTGGCTGCAGAATAGGGCCACCACCGGCTTCCTGCTGTCGACCTGGGCTGCTCAGGCACTGCAGGACATGGCGGCGATCCTGGAGGCGACAGCCCAGAAGCAGCTCGGCGAGCCGGGCAAGCTGCCCGAGGCGTCCTTCGCACTGGCGGATGAGCTCTATGACGCCGCGCTCAGATGGATCGAGTTCGGGCAGTCCGCGCTGATAGCAATGGACGCTGACCCGGAATACGAGCTTCCCGTGCAGCTGCCGGCCGGGCCGCCCCGGCTCGAATGGGTATCGGAAGCGCCGCCGGCTCATTTCGTGGCTGCTATTCAGGCTGCTGTTCAGCTGGGCACGGCCGTCGAGGACGCGCTGAACAACCTGCAGACAGACCGCTCCCGCCTGCCGCGCAAGTACGACGGTGCCTTCGACACCATCTCGCGCGCCATCCGGGTCGCCCGGGCGAAGCTTGACCAGGTCGAGGCTGCGGAGAGCGACCGGCAGGCGGTGCGGCTGAGCCCGGATATCTGGGCCATGCTCCAGGAGGTGGTGCGGCTCTACTTCCTGGCCGGCCAGCAGGTCGCCAGGCCGGCGCTGATCGATCCGAGGTACGACGCGGCGACCCAGGCGGCCGCCCGATCCAGGCGGCTTCCGCCGCCGCCGGCCCAAGCACCGGCGCAGCGGGCCCCGGCGCAGCCGGCCGACCCGGCTCCGCAGCAGGCCGGTCCCGGGCGGCCTCCGGTGCAGGTCGGCAGCGGATACGCACCGCGCACCATGGCCCGGCCCGCCAGCCTGCCGCCGCCCCCGCCGCCTCCGCCCCCGCCGACCCTGGGTGAGCGGCTCGGGCTGCGCTTCGACGCCTGGGAGCTGACCGATACCGGTGCCAGGTCGACCTACCGGAACGACCCCACCCGGATCGCCGAGCTGGAGGCGTTCTGGCGGGCCGACACGAACCCGGAGGAGACCCACCGGCTCTTCGGGCTGATCGCCGCGGCCGGGAAGGCGGGCCAGGTGGCGGTCAGGCCCGGCGAGTTCAGCAAGGCGTGCCCGTGGATCTCGACCTTCGTCGCCCTCGCCGACGTGACGATCGGAACCGAGCAGTTCAGGATGGGCCAGCTGTTTACGGTCAAGGCCGGCCAGGAGGGAGCCTATTTCGGCCGCGGGTTCGAGCGGCTCGGCTTCATCCCGGGAACTCAGCCGGGCCAGGCAAAGCCACCAGGGGCGGCAACCCAGCCGCGGCTGGACACCCAGCGTCACGGCGAGCGCACGGCCCGGGCCAGCCGCACCGCCGCCGCTCCGGCGGTGCCATCGGAGGATGACCTGTGGCGCCTGACGGCGGCGTTCCAGCGCCCGCAGCGCCGGGCCACTCCAGCCGACACCAGCAAGCTCCGTCAGCTCTGGCGCGCCGACCCGGATCCAGCTCGCACGATCGCGTTTCACGACGAGGTGCTGGCGGCGGTCCGGGCCGGGAACGTCAGGCAGCAGGGTGATGAGTGCCTGCGCGACTGCCCGTGGAGCCAGGTCTACGTCGCCGTGAACCGGGTTACGATCGGCGGAGTGCAGCTCGAGCGCAACGAGAAGTTCGCTCTTCAGGTCGACGTTAAGGACGGCGCGTTCAGCCGGCGGATCTGCCGGCTCGGGACGATCAAGACCGCCTCGTAGCGCGGCCGCGCCGCCCGGACCGCGCCGCCGGGACCGCGCCGCCGTGAGCTGGCTCGGTCGCCGAGTCGCTAGCGGCTAGAGGTTCGACCTGATCGAGCCGCCGTCGATCTGGACCCGACTTGGCTCACGATCGTGGAGTCTCGGCTGGCTCATGGCGCTCACCTGCGCATTCTTTGCTCCTGGTGAGCAAAACTGCGCACTAAAGTCGGGGGCCGTAGGCTGCTCAGCGCGCTTGCGTCACGACCACTGGAAAGGCAGGGACTATGCGGAAGCTGATCGAGTCGACGCACGTCGCCCTCGGCGGAGAGATCGGCTCGCCGCAGAACTGGGGGTTCCCCTACCTGGACGACGAGCACATGCGCTACGCGACCAAGCTGCTGGCCGGGGCCGACGGATTGCTGCTAGGTCGCCTGACCTACGAAGGACTGTCGGCTGCCTACACGGCCATGGCCCCGAACCCGTTCGTCGACCGGATGAATTCCATCCCCAAGTACGTCGCGTCCGAGACGTTGCGGGAAGCCGCCTGGAACGCCACCGTCATCCCCGGTGACGTGGCCGACTTCGTCGCGGGACTGAAGCGCCAGCCAGGCGGCACCATCGTGAAATACGGAAACGGCCAACTGGACCAGCTCCTCATGGCACACAACCTCATAGACGAATTCCACCTCCTGCTGACACCAGTAGCAGCAGGCTCGGGCCAGCATCTGTTCGAGGAAATCCGCGGAGCACCGCAACTGTCGCTGGCCGACGTCACGCGCTTCGCCAGCGGCGTCCTGGTCCTGATCTACAAGCCGAAATCCGGGACAGGCTGAGACGCCTGCCTAGCGGCCCGCCTCACCACCCGCAACCTCCGCGACGCCTCGATCGCATCCATCGTGATTTCGGTGCGCACTGAATTGAGCCAACTCGGGTCGTAGCGCGGCCGCGCCGCCCGGACCGCGCCGCCGGGACCGCGCCGCCGTGAGCTGGCCCGGTCGCCGAGTCGCTAGCGGCTAGAGGTTCGACCTGATCGAGCCGCCGTCGATCTGGAAGACGGCGCCGGTGATGTAGGCCGCCTGTTCCGAGGCCAGGAAGGCGACCAGGCTGCCGAGCTCGGCCGGCTGGCCAAGCCGTCCGACCGGGATCGTCGCAGCCAGCGGCGCGAGCTGGTTCTCCAGCGCCCGGTCGGCGGCCGCGTCGCCGCGTCCCAGGCCCGGGCTGAGCCGGGAGGTCAGGAACATCCCAGGCAGCACCAGGTTGATCGTGATGCCGTCGCTGGCCAGGTCAGGCATGATCGCCTTGGCCAGCCCGGCGATGCCAGGGCGGATCCCGTTCGACAGGTCGATGTTCGCTACCGGCTGCTTCACCGAACTCGACTGGATCCCGATCACGCGGCCCCATCGCTGCTCGCGCATGTGCGGCACGACGGCGCGGACGAAGCGAACGAAGTTCAGCGTGACGACCTCGAAGCCCTGGCGCCAGTCGTCGTCGGTGAAATCAGCGAACTTGCCGAGCGCCGGGCCGCCGGAGTTGTTAACCAGGACGTCGACGCCGCCGAACCGCTCGACCGTCGCGGCGACGACGCTGTCGACTCCGGCCGCGGTCGTGAGGTCGGCCGGCACGGGCAGTACCTCGCTGCCGGTTTGCGCGCTGATGTCGGCGGCTGCCGCCTCAAGATCCGCCTCCGTCCGTGCGCAGATGGTGACCCGGGCGCCCTCCCGCGCGAGCGCGAGAGCCGACGCCCGGCCAAGCCCCCGGCTCGACGCCCCGACGACCGCGACCTTGCCTTCCAGACCTAGATCCATGAGTTACTCCGGCTGATCCTTGGACAGCATGGGCCGGCCCGGATCGGGTCGGCCCGGCCCGAGTTGCTGGCCGGCCGCCGCCCGCTTGACGTCGACGCTGCCCATCAGGGCCAGCCCGGTTACTTTCAGGCGGGGGGCGCCAGGTACGCCGGGTCCGTTGGCGCTGTGATCGAACGCGGCCATGATCCCGATGCCGCCGACCTCGACCTCGATGTCGTCGGGCACGATGATCTCGACGCCGCCCATCACGGTGTAGGCCGCGATGGTCACCTCCGGCTGGCTGAACCTGGCCTGCCGCAAGTCGAGCTGAATGCTTCCCATCAGCGTGAAAGCGGAGTAGGTAGGCGGCACTACCCACGTACCCCGTCGCCTCTCTGAGCTCATGATCGCGACCGAGAAGGTCGCGCCCGGGGTGCCTCCGATGCGATCGAGCGGATACCCGGTCGACGTCGCGGCGGCCGGGGTAACCGCGCCGGATGCGGGCAGGTCGCGGGTAATCGCCTCGAGGTCGGCGTAGGTCTTGGCCGCGTAGGCCTGGTCGAGCCGCTCGTCGAGCTCGTCGAAGCTGATCCGGCCCTGAGCCACGGCTTCGCGGAGCACGTCGGCGACCCGGTCGCGGTCCGTGTCGGCCGCTCGCATGGCCCGCGGATCAATCGGCTCGGGAAGACTCATCACCCAGTAACCCTAAGTGTTCTGCGCCGCCCTTGTACGGTACGACTGTGGCGACTCTCGACGACGTGGCCCGGCTGGCCGCGGACCTGCCCGAGGTAACCGAGGGCGAGCGGCACGGCAACCGGACCTGGTCCGTCGCCGGCAAGGCGTTCGCGTGGGACCGGCCGTTCAGCAAGGCGGATCTGCGGCGGTTCGGCACCGAGACGGCGCCACAGGGGCCGATCCTCGCCGTCCGGGTCGAGGATCTCGCCGAGAAGGAGGCGATCCTGGCCGCCCACCCCGATGGCTTCTTCACGATCCCGCACTTCGACGGCTACGCAGCCGTCCTCATCCAGCTGCCGAGCGTCTCGCGCGATGACCTGCGCGAGACGCTGACCGATGGCTGGCTGGCGTGCGCGCCGCCGAAACTCGCGGCGGAGTACGCCTCGCGGTAACCAGACCGCCGCGGGCGGAATGTGATCGCCGCCCCACCGGTTATCGCCCGGCATGAGAATCGCAGTGATCGGGACGGGCAACATCGGCGGCACGCTGGGCACGAAATGGCGGGCGGCCGGCCATGACGTGGTGTACGGCTCACGGCGCGCGCCGGGGGATGGCCCGGGCGGCGCTCCGGTGCGAGCGATCGGCGCGGCGCTCGCCGATGCCGAGGTCGTCGTGCTCGCCGTACCGGGCAGCGCGGTAGCTGAGCTGGTCGCCGCCCATGGCGGGGCACTGGCGGGCAAGGTGGTGATCGACGCCACCAACCGCATGGGCGCGCCGGAGTTCGATAGCCGGGCAGCGATTAAGGCCGCCTCACCGGATGCCCGCTATGTCCGCGCCTTCAACACCCTGGGGTGGGAGAACTTCGCCGACCCGGTGCCGTCTGCCGCCCTGTTCTTCGCGGCCGACCCCGAGGCTCGCGCGGTGGCCGATGAGCTGATCGCCGCGGTCGGGCTCGAGCCTGCCTTCGTCGGTGATGCCGACGCGACGGGGACGGTCGACGCCCTGCTTCCGCTGTGGTTCGCGCTCGTGCAGCAACGCGGCGGGAACCGCAGGCTCGCGCTGCGGGTCGTCCAGTAGCCCGGCCTCGGCGCCCGCGGCCGCCGAGGCCGGGCGGCTAATCCTGGCTGCTCCCGCTAGTTCCGGCTGCGGCCGCTAGTTGTGGCTGCCGGGGAAGGTCCGCAGGGTCGGCCCTGGCCGGCCGGCCAGGCCCCGGCTGAGGATGGCCGTCGCGGTCTCCATGACATCGCGGTCGTACGTGCTGCGGGCCTTGGAGTAACCGCGGCGCACACCCCGAATCCACGCGGCGCGACTCAGGGCGACGGCGACGGGGCACAGAATGGAAGCGGCGACGCCGACACCAGCGAGGGCGGCAGTTATCACGCTCATGATGTGTTGGACGCGGGAAGGCTGCTGCCCGTTTA
>JADGPC010000474.1 GCA_017882645.1 Streptosporangiales bacterium
ACGACCCGCCAGGTGGCGGCCCTGCAGGCACGCGGCGGCGTCACCGCGATCGAGCTCGACGTACCTGGCCTGCTGCGATCCGCCGGTGACCACGGCGCCGCCGGCGACGTGGTGCAGGCGACGGCCAGGCAGGTGGCCGCCGCGCTGGGCCAGGCCGACGTCCTGCTCTGCACCAGCCGCATCCTCATCCAGGGCCGCAGCAAGCAGCGCAGCCTCGCCATCTCCCGCACTGTCTCGGCCGCCCTGGCCGGTGTCACCGGCCTGGCGCTGCCTGCCCGGCCGGCCTGGATCATCGCCAAAGGCGGGATCACCTCGCACGACGTCGCCGTTCAGGGCCTGGGCATGCGACGCGCGGAGGTCGCCGGCCAGTTGTTCGACGGCCTGATCTCGGTGTTCCGCGCGGCCGACGCGGATCCGGACGCGATCGGGATGCCGTATGTGGTCTTCCCCGGCAACGTCGGCGACGAGCAGATGCTCAGCCAGGCCGTCGCGATCCTGCGCGCGGGCTGAGCAGCGGCTCTGCCAGCCAGCGCCAGCTCTCGGCCAGCCACCGCCGGGCTCTCGGTCAGCTTCCCTGACCCTCGCGGCCGGCCGGACGGGTCAGCCGGTCACGGACCGCGACGACACCCTGGACATGCCGCACCGCGTCGAGAACGGCCTGGGCCTCACGATCGCCGCGAAGCGGCCCGGTCACCGTCACGATGCCGTCCTTCACCGTCACGTCGACGTCGCCGGCGGGCCGGGACAGGATGCCGGGCAGCACCTGCCGGATCACCTCCAGGCGGATCTCCGCGTCCGGTCGGTCGAAGACCGCGAGCACATCGACCCGGCTGACGATGCCGACCAGCAGGCCGGCCTCGGTGACCACCGGCAGCCTGGAGACCTTGCGGTCATACATGCGGCGGGCGGCCTCCTCGACCGTGGCGGCCGCGCCGATCGTGACGGCGGGGCTGGTCATCAGGTCACCGGCGGTGATCCCGGCCGCCTTGTCGTCTTCCCTGAAGTGCCGCAGGGCAGCGATCAGGCTGGTGCCGTCCGCCTGCACGGCTTCCTTGACGAGCAGATCGCCCGCTGACACGACGCCGATGACCCGCCTGGCATCGTCCACGACGGGGAAGGCGCTGATCCGGCTGCTCCGGAGCATCGCGGCCATCTCCTTGAACGACGCGTCCCGGCGGACCGCAACCACGCGCGTCGTCATCACGTCCCTGACCGTCGCGCTCATGTGCGCACCCTACGGCAGGGCCGTGAGGCGGCCGGCGTCAGAGCCGAACCACGGCGTCCCGAAATTGTGCACCGCGCCGTCGGAGGTGAGCACCAGGTAGCCGCCTGGCTCGCCGGCCGCGATGGCTGTGATCGTGGCACCAGCGGGGATCCGGCCGGTCAGGGAGCCGCGCCAGGGAGCGTGGAAGCCGTCGACACCGCCGGTCGACTTCAGAATCCAGTAGCCCCCGGTGACCGGATCGGCGGCCAGGCCCACCGCCGTCAGTCCCGGCCGCAGCCTGCCGCCGTCGGACCCGTACGACGGCGATCCGAAGCTGCTCACTGCCCCGTCGCCGGCCCTGACCCGGGAGGCGAACCCGTCCAGGTAGTCCATGGTCACGAACGAGTATCCGTAGCCGCGCAGCCTCCTGATCACCGTCGGCAGCGCGTCGGCGTCCAGGGTCGAGCCGTCGTGAGCATCCGAGCCGCCGTGCATGAGGACGATCTCACCAGGCCGGCGATGCGACAGGACGCGGTCGATGACCTCCCGCACCGTAACGCCGCCCGACGTGCCCATCCACCCGAGGGTGTCGATCGTCCAGCCGATCGGCACGAAGCCGGCCGAGTTGACGACCCTGATGGTGTGATCGTTGTGGGCACCGTAAGGAAAGCGGAACCAGGGCCAGGCGTTCAGCCCGGTCGCCGACTCGATGGCCGCCTGCGCAACCTTCACTTCCTCGCCGATCCGCCGGTCGCTGATCGTGGTGAAGTCCGGGTGGTTGTTCGAATGATCTCCGACGAGCTCGCCGGCGGCCGCAATGGCCCGGACCGCCTGCGTGGAGTTTCTTGCTCTGCGGCCGGTGATGAAGAAGGTGGCCCGCACGTGGTCGCGGCGGAGCGTAGCCAGGGTCTTCGGCACGCCGTTGACCGGCCCGATGTCGAAGGTGAGGGCGACGATCTTCCTGCTGCCCGGGATGACGTCCCACTGCCGGCCGGCCAGCCCGGCAGGAAGCTGCCCGCCGGTCGAAGTGAGCACCCGGTAACCGCCGCGCGGGCCGGCGGCGACGGCCGCCGCGGTGGATCCGGCCGGGATCCGGCCCGCCAGCGAGCGGTGCCGGGGAGCATGGAAAGCGTCGACCCGGCCGTCGGATCGCAGGATCCAGTATCCGTCCGTCGCCGGGTCGGCGGCGATCCCGACCGCCCGCACCGGCGCGCGCAGCCGCCCGGCATCGGACCCGTATATCGGCGTGCCGAAGCCGTGCACTTCGCCGTCGGAGGTCAGCACCAGGTATCCGCCCGCCCGGCCGGCGGCGATCGCGGTCACGCTCGTGCCGCGCGGGATCCGGCCCGCCAGGGAACCGTGCCAGGGCGCGTGGAAGCTGTCTACTCCGCCGGTCGACTTGAGAATCCAGTAGCCTCCCGTCGCCGGGTCGGCAGCGATCCCGACCGCTCGCACCGGCGGGCGGAGCGTGCCCGCGACAGAGCCGTCCCGCGCGCTGGCGCCGGACTCCGGCCGGCCGGACGCGCGGGCCGAGGCGCCTAACCCGCCAGCTGCGGCGATGGCTCCGGCGGCCAGCACCGCCAGAGCGAACCTGGCCCGGCAGGTACTGCGGCCGTTCGGCATGACGATCACCGCTCCTTAGCGCCTGGCTGTCCCAGCCCTCACCTTCCGGTCTGGCCGTAGTCGCGTGCCAGTGCCGAAGGCCATGACTTGCGGCGGGACGAAAGGCCCTGCCAACGGCGGGCGGGCCGCGTGCCTACTGGATACAGATACCTGTTCGGGAGGACTCATGAAACAGCGAATCCCCAGGCGAGCGTGGAACTCGCCGGCCGGAGCCGCGCACCGTCCGCGGGTCCTGATCGAGGATGACCGCGCGGCCCTGGCGATCTCGGATTTCTCCTTGTTCCAGCAGGCCGGCTTCGACATCGCGTTCTGCTCGGGCCCCGGCCCCGACCAAGCAGCCTGCCCGCCGCTGCGCGGCGAGCCATGCCCGGCGCTGGCCGGCGCGGACGCCGTGCTGCACGGTCTCGACCCGCGGCTCGGTGTCGCCGAGG
>JADGPC010000475.1 GCA_017882645.1 Streptosporangiales bacterium
GGCACGAGGTCGCGCTCGGGCCGCCGGTCGGCCAGGCTGTAGCGGACCTGGTTGCTCAGCACCCGGCTGCCGAGCGCGTTCTCCGCCGCGATCCAGCGCTTGAGCGAGTAGTTGCTGACGCCGACCTCGTCGACCAGGCCAGTCCGCTGCAGCGCCCGCATGCCGCGCATGATGGTGCCGTCGCGCACCCCGGGGTTCGGCTGGTGGACCTGGTACAGGTCCAGCTTGCGGGCGCCAAGCCGGGCGGCGCTGGCGACGCCGCGCTGCTCGACCACCGGCGCGACCGGCATCACCGGCAGGATCTTCGTGGCCAGGAAGATCGAGGGCAGGTCATCGCCGAGTGCCTCGCCGAGAATCCGCTCGCTCCGGCCGAAGCCGTAGATCTCCGCGGTGTCGAAGAGCGTCACCCCAAGCTCGAGGGCGCGGCGGACGATGGCCCTGGCCTCCGAGCCTGCGTACGCGTCGCCGTAGCCCCATTCGCGGGAGCCGAACTGCCAGGTGCCGAGTCCGATCTTGGAGATCTTCTTCGCGGTGTCGACGTCCAGATAGCGCATGCACCAAGTGTCTCCCGGCGCGGGCAGCTTAAGCGCCCGGATCCCAGATGTGCGGCCGTCGCTCCTTGTGTTCGGTGGCACTGGCCGCCGCGCTGTCGACCGGGCTGGCCGTGACGAGCGCGTCAGCGGCCTGGCAGCATCCGGCCGACTTCCATGGCGGGGTCCGGCTTGACCGCGTGTTCATCATCATGCTGGAGAACCATTCGCAGCAGAGCGTCATCGGCGACCCGAACTACGTCGCCATGATCAGCGGATCGAACTGGTGGACCAATAACGACAACCCGGCCAACCGATTCGACCACACCAACCTGGTCGACGAACTCGACGCCGCGCACATCCCCTGGGGCGCCTACATGGAGGCCATGCCCGCTGGCGACAAGCTGACCGACTTCTGGCCGTCGAGCAGCAACCCGCTCTACGCGTCCAAGCACAACCCGTTCGTGCTGTTCAATGACATCCGCAACAACCCGGCCGACATGGCCAACATGGCCGACATGGCCAACATGGCCAACATCAAGCCGTATACATCGCTGGCCGGCAATCTCAACAGCTGGAACGCGACCAGGTTTCGTGTTCATCACCCCGGACCAGTGCAACGACATGCATGGCGGCATCTACACCGCGGTTCCCGGTTACGCGGAGACTCCGTGCCCCTACAACAACACCAACGACGACGCCGCCGACGTCCAGCTGAAGAAGAACGCCGTTCGTGCAGTCCGCGGTCACCACGATCAGGTCGAGCCGGGCCTGGACGCCGCACAGCGCGATCTTCATCGTGTCGGACGAGGGCGACTACACCGGCGTGACCGCCAACGGCGGCTGGGACTCGCCGGCCGGCTGTTGTGACTCGCCGGTCCTGCCGGCCGGGGATCCCGACATCAACGCCGCCTGGCCCGGCGGGGTCTACGGCGGCGGTCTCGTTCCCGCGATCGTGATCGACCCGAGCGGGCCGCGCCACTTCACCGACGCCACGCCGTTCAACCACTACTCACTGCTGCGGACCATCGAGGACGCCTGGCACCTGCCCGAGCTGGGCTTCACCAGTGACCACGCCCAGGTCGCCGCGATGGACAGCTTCCTGGGGCACTAGCGGACGACCAATCCCGCGGCAGGCCGGCCTGCCGCAGGCACCGGCCGGCCGCGGATTGGTAATACTCAATCGACGGTGTTGCCCGCCTGCACCGAGTGCGCGTCGATGGCGGCTAGCTCCTGCGCCGTGAAGGGCGGCCCGTCGACCGCCCGCAGGTTCTCCTCGAGCTGCGCGACGCTGCTGGCGCCGATCAGGGCCGAGGTGACCCGCCGATCCCGCAGCACCCACGCCAGCGCCAGCTGGGCCAGCGTCTGGCCGCGCGCCGCGGCGAGGTCGCTCAGCGCGCGCAGGTGGCCGACCGTGCTGTCGGTGAGCAGGCCGGGGGAGAGCGAGCCGGCCCGGCTGGCGCGCGAGCCTTCAGGGATGCCGCCGAGGTACCTGCTGGTCAGCAGGCCCTGGGCGAGCGGGGAGAACGCGATGCAGCCGATGCCGTCCCGCTCCAGCGCGTCCAGCAGGCCGTCTTCCACCCAGCGGTCGAGTACCGAGTAGGACGGCTGGTGGATGAGCAGCCGCACGCCCATCTGGCGCAGGATCGCGACCGCCTCGGCGGTCTGCTCGGGCGGGTAGGACGAGATGCCCGCGTACAGCGCCCGGCCAGACTGCACGGCCGTGGCCAGCGCGCTCATCGTCTCCTCGAGCGGCGTGGCCGGGTCAGGGCGGTGGCTGTAGAAGATGTCGACGTACTCCAGGCCCATCCGGCGCAGCGACTGATCCAGGCTGGCCAGCAGGTACTTGCGCGAGCCCAGGTCGCCGTACGGGCCCGGCCACATGTCCCACCCGGCCTTGGTGGAGATCAGCAGCTCGTCCCGGTACGGCCGCAGGTCCTCGCGCAGGATGCGGCCGAAGTTGGTTTCCGCCGAGCCGTAGGGCTCGCCGTAGTTGTTGGCCAGGTCGATGTGCGTGACGCCCAGGTCGAAGGCGCGGCGGATGATCGCCCGCTGGGTGTCGATCGGGGTGTTGTCGCCGAAGTTCTGCCACAGGCCGAGTGAGATCGGCGGCAGGTCGATCCCGCTCTGCCCGCAGCGGCGGTAGGGGGATCGCTCATATCGGCCGGAAGCGGCTAGGTAGGTCACGAACAGGAGTCTGCCATGCCTGGGACCGGCCAGCGTTCCGCGTGCCTAGGGATGGCTCTTCTGCACCGGGCGCACGAGCATGTAGACCAGCCTGCTGCTCGGGCACGCGGTAAACGGGAACGGGATCACCTTGGACGCGGTCTGGCCAGGCGGGTGTACGCGCAGGCCGGCGGCTGTCGTCGCGCATTTGTGGTCTGCGGCACCGCGATTTGTCAGTGTCGGTCGCGGTAGGACTCGTTCCACTGCCGGATCTCCCAGGACCTCATCACGCCATTGCGCACGAACGGATCCCCGGTCACGAAGTCTTCTGCGCCCTGCCTGGTCGCGAAGACGGCCATCGAGCCCTGCGCCTGGGGGTCGCCGAAGGTGCCGACCATCATCAGCTCGCCGCGAGCGTGAAACTCGTCCAGCCTGGCCTTGTGCGCGGGGAACTGAGCGGGCGCCTCGCCGGCCACGTCGTCGGCGGAGGCGTACAGCAGCACGAACAGGGGCGCCGGCGGGGTAGCAGGTGAGCTCATCCGAACCTTCTTCAGTCGTCACAAGGCACGGGCACCAACCTAGAGGCTGCCGCCGTAGGCTTACCGTTATGGGCGACTACCTTCCGGTCAAGGGTTACGAAACGGTCAGCGTGTACCGGCGCGGGGGTGCTGTCAAGCTGGAGCTGAACCGGCCAGAGCGGATGAACGCGCTGAACAAGCAGCTCAGGATCGACCTGCTGGCCGCGGTCGAGCAGGTCGGCGGCGACGACGAGGTCAGGGCGGTGCTGCTGACCGGCGCCGGGCGGGCGTTCTCCAGCGGCGCTGACCTGAAGGACGAGCGGAACCTGACCCCGGACGGCCATCCGGACGTGTACAGCGTGCTCACCGAGCACTATCACCCGATCATCACCGGCCTGCGGGAGATGCCCAAGCCGGTGATCGCCGCGGTGAACGGCGCGGCCGCCGGAATCGGGCTGTCGCTCGCGCTGGCCTGCGACCTCGTGCTGGCCGCTGAGTCCGCATACTTCCTGCTCGCGTTCGTCAACATCGGGCTGGTCCCGGACGGCGGGTCGTCGCTGCTCGTGCCCTCGCGGGTGGGGTTCGCCCGGGCCGCGGAGATGGCGCTGCTCGGCGAGCGGGTCGGCGCGGCCAGGGCGCTCGACTGGGGGCTGATCAACCAGGTCTGGCCGGACGCCGAGCTGGCCGGACAGGCCGAGGCACTGTGCGCCAGGCTCGCCACCGGGCCGACCGGCTCCTATGCCGGCACCAAGCGGCAGCTCAACCGGTGGCTGTACGAGCAGATGGCCGGCCAGCTGGAGTTCGAGGCTCAGATCCAGCAGGAACGGGCCGGGTCGGCCGACTTCGCCGAAGGGGTCGCCGCCTTCGCCGAGAAGCGCACGCCGCGCTTCACCGGGAGCTAGCCCGGTCATGCCAGTCCCTCCGGGTGCCGCCGGCGCCCGCGCCGCCGAGCCCCGGCGGGGGCGGCGGGGGGCGGGGGCGGTTATGGCCGGTCCTGGTGAGTTCGGCAGCCGGCCGCTCACTCCGGAGAACTGGGCCGACCTGGAGTACCTGTTCGGCCTGCCGGGCGGCTCGATCGTGCGCGGCTGCTGGTGCATGGCCTACCGCAGGACCGGCACGCCGCCCGAGGCCGCCATCTCGCCCGCCGCGGTGCGCGCGGCCAGCAAGCAGGCGATGTGCGACCTGGTCGGATCGGGCGTCGTGCCCGGCCTGATCGGCTACCTGGACGGCGTGGCCGCCGGCTGGATCAGTTTCGGGCCGCGCGAGGAGTACCTGAAGCTGCGGCGCTCGCCGATCATGAAGCCGGTCGACGACACGCCCGTCTGGTCGGTCGTGTGCAGCTACGTCGCTAAACCGCACCGGGGCCAGGGCCTGCAGCGCCGGCTGCTGGCGGCCGCCATCGAGTATGCCCGCGAGAACGGCGCGACGGTCATGGAGGCGTACCCGGTCGACAAGGCCGAGCGCAGCCACCCGGACTTCATGTTCTTCGGCTCGCGCAGCCTTTACGAGCGGGCCGGGTTCCGCGAGGTCGTCCGCCGCTCGCCGACTCGGGTCGTGATGAGGCGGGAGCTCGACAGCTCGCCTGCGTAGGCCTGGACGAACGGATGCAGCCGGTAGCTCCGGCCGTGCCGGCCGTCGCCGCTGACCCGGTGCAGCAGGCCCGCGCCGACGAGTTCGGGCGCCAGCTTGCCGGCGTCGGCGTCGTCGAGCAGCGTGACGATCACCGATCCTGGCTTCTCGCACGAGTCCGCCGCCGCCAGCAAGGCGAGCGCGTGCCTGGCCGGGTCGCTGACGCCCCGGGCGGCGGTCCCCAGCCTGGTCCGCACGCTGGCCCCGCCGACGGTCAGCTCGTCGAGGCGCCGGCTCTCATCCGACAGCAGGCCGGCCAGGTCGGTCACGGTCAGCTCAGGGTCATCAGCGAGCCGGGCGCCGGCGATCCGCAGGGCCAGCGGCAGGTGCCCGCAGGCCGCGGCGATGGCCCTGGCCGCTTCCACCTCCGTCTCAGTCTCCTGCGTCTCGGCGGCCGGGCCCACGTCCCAGCCGGCCTCCGCGATGTCCCGGCCCGAGATCCGGGCCAGCAGCAGGACCGAGTGCGCCGGGTGCAGGCCGCCGAGGTCGATGAACCGCGCGCCGTCGAGATCAGGCAGGCGGGCACGGCTGGTCACCAGGACTGCGGAGCCGGTCGTGCCGGGCAGCAGCGGGCGGACCTGAGCCGCGCTGCTCGCGCCGTCGGCCAGGACCAGCACCCGCCGCCCGGCCAGCACCGACCGGTACAGCGCCTCCCGCTCGAACCTCGCCGCGGGGATGCCGCCGGCGGGCACGCCGAGGCCGCGGAGCAGTTCGCCCAGCACGACCTGCGGGTCGCGGGGCCGCCCGCCGTCGTCCAGGCAGGCGTATAGCTGGCCGTCGGGGAACTCGGCACTGGCCAGGTGCGCCGCCAGGATCGCCAGGGCGGTCTTGCCGACGCCCAGCATTCCGGTGATCACCGTCACGGCCGGGCGCGGCCCCGACAGCCGCTTCAGCACGCACTCGAGCTCGGTCGCGCGGCCGGTGAAGTCCGCGGCCGGCGCGGGAAGCTGGCAGGCCGGCTGCCACGGGTCAGGCGACGCGGAACTTGCCTCGGCCGGCTCGGGCGCCGCCGTGACCATCAGCGCCGGGTCGTCGGCCAGCACCCGCCGGTGCAGATCCTGCAGCTCCGGACCCGGATCTATGCCATGGGCGCTGATCAGTGTCACCCGGAGCCGGCCGAACGCGCCGAGCGCCTCAGCCCGGGCGCCGGACCGGTACAGGGCCATGATGAGCTGCGCCCAGGCGTGCTCGTGCAGCGGATCGGCGGCGACCACGCCGCGCAGCTCGGCCAGCACCTGCCGGTGCTCGCCGAGGGCGAGCCTGGCGTCGTTGAGCGCGTCCTGGGTTTCCTTGCGCTGGTCGAGCAGGCGTTCCCTGGCCGCGACGGCGGGCAGGTCGGCGAGCGGCGGCTCCCGCCACAAGCTCAGAGACTGGCTGAGCAGGGCGGCCGCGACCCGGGCGTCGCCTCCGTCCAGCGCATCCCGGCCGCGGCTGGCGAGGTCGTGGAACTCGTCCAGGTCGAGCTCTCCCGGCCGGACCGAGATCAGGTAGCCGGCCGGATGAGTGCGCAGCCTCGACGCGTCGGGCAGCGCCTTGCGGATCCCGTAGATGCAGCTGCGTAAGGAGACCTCGGGACTGAGCGGCGGCTCGTTGCCCCAGAGGCCGGCGGCCAGGCTGGCCACCGAGCACGGCTGGCCGGCGTTCAGCAGCAGCAGCGACAGCGCGGAGCGA
>JADGPC010000078.1 GCA_017882645.1 Streptosporangiales bacterium
CGAGCCGCCAGTGCTCGGCATTCGGGATCATGTCGCACATGTAGAAGTAGTACGGCATGATCTTGGCGTCATCCAGGAGCGCGAAGCACAGGTCGAGCAGCGAGTCGGCGGTGCTGTTCACGCCGCGGAGCAGGACGCCCTGGTTGCGGACGTCCCTGATGCCGGTCTCCAGCATCGCCTTGGAAGCCTTCGCGACCAGGGGAGTCACCGACTGGGCCGCGTTGACGTGAGTGTGGATCGCGATCGAGACATCACGCTGGCGCGCGGTCGTGGCCAGCCGCTCCATGCCCGCCCTGACCTCGTCGGTAAGCCAGTACTGAGGCAGCCCCATCAGGGCCTTGGTAGCCAGCCGGATGTCCCGGACGGAATCGACCGTCAGCAGGTCGCTGACGAAGGCCTCGAGCCTGGCCCAGGGCAGGTTCGCGACATCGCCGCCCGAGACCACGACGTCCCTGACACCCGGGCTGGCCTTCAGGTACTCGATCATCGCGCCGAGCCGGTCGTCCCGCGCCATGCCGAACTTGAGCTTCTCGACCGTCGGCGTCGGGTTGCCGACCAGGTCCATCCTGGTGCAGTGCCCGCAGTACTGCGGGCAGGTGGGCAGGACCTCGGCGAGCACCTTGGTCGGGTAGCGGTGGGTGAGCCCCTCGACCACCCACATCTCCGCCTCGTGCAGCGAGTCCCGTGATGAATACGGATGGGACGGCCAGTCGGTTCGGCGGTCGCTGAAGACGGGGATCATGTAGCGGCGGACCGGGTCGGCGTAGAGCGCCTCGCTGAAGCCGGGATCGGACGGAGCCAGCCGCGGCACGATGGTGTTGATCATCTGCGGCGGCACCAGCATCGACATCGTGGCCCGCTCGGCCTGGTCGCGCTCCAGGTCCGCGTAGAACGCATCGTCCACGCCGTCGCCGAACACCGATCTGAGCTGGCGGATGTTCTTCACGCAGTGCGAGCGCTGCCATTGCGCGGACTCCCACTCCTGCGTGGTCACCGCGGCCCAGCCGGGAAACCGGCGCCAGTCCGGCTCGACGAGCTCCGAGTGCCGGTACACGTAGGGCTGCTCGATCACCGCGCCACCGTCCCCTCTCTAAGTGGATCTTCTCTACCCTGGAAACCGAACGATAGCCCGCCAGGTGCGCAAGACACGCAAGAAGCTATTGCCAGTATAGTTGTATTCAACAAATTCTATTGATTCGCGTGCTTAGCGTAACCCCGGCGTCCAAGCTTGCACCAGGGTGACGGCCGCGGCCGCAGGAAGGACTCGGCGAGTGACTGGAACGGACCGCAAGGCGGGTTCTCCGCTGGGGTTGCACCGCGTCATCGAGCCATCGGGAGTGCTTCCCCAGGCTGCCTGGCGGCTTGACCCCGATCCGCCGATCTGGCCAGACGAGGTGCTCGTCTCGGTGGAGCGGCTCAACCTCGACGCCGCCTCCTTCCGCCAGCTGCACGAGGCCAGCGATGGCGACCCGGCGGCCGCGAAGGCCGCCGTGCTCGGGATCGTGGCGGACCGCGGCAAGATGCAGAACCCGGTCACCGGATCCGGCGGGATGCTGACCGGCGTGGTGCGCGAGGTCGGCGCTGACTCACCGCTCGGCCTGCGGCCAGGGGACCGGATCGCGACCCTGGTCTCGCTCAGCCTGACGCCGCTGGTGATCACCGACGCCCTGGCCTCCTGGGACGGGACGTCCGAGCAGGTGCCGTGCCAGGGCCACGCGATCCTGTTCGGCCGGTCGATCGCCGCCGTGCTCCCCGACGACTTGCCCGTGCCGCTCTCGCTCGCGGTGATGGATGTCTGCGGCGCGCCCGCGCTCACCCACCGGGTCGTGTCCCAGGCCGCCCAGCGGATCGGCGACACCGCGGAGCGGCCGGGCAGCACAGCCGGCGCATCGGGCAAGGGTCCGGTCGTCGCCATCCTCGGCGCGGCCGGCAAGAGCGGATCGCTGTCGGCGGCCGCGGCCAGGCGGGCCGGCGCCAGCCGGGTGATCGGCGTCGTCCCGCATGAGCGGGAGGCCAGCGCGCTGCGAGCGGCCGGATCGGCGGGCGGCCGCGGGCTGGTCGACGAGGTCGTGATCGCGGACGCGACCGACCCGGTCGGCGTGTCCGGGGCAGTCCGTCAGGCTGGCGGGCCAGCCGACGTGACCGTCGTGTGCGTGGACGTGCCAGGCTGCGAGGGTGGCGCGATCCTGGCCACCGCGCAGGGCGGTACCGTGATCTTCTTCTCGATGGCCACCTCGTTCACGGCGGCGGCGCTCGGCGCTGAGGGCGTCGCGGCGGATGTCACGATGCTGGTCGGCAACGGCTACACGCCAGGCCACGCTCAGCTGGCCATCGACCTGATCAGGACCGAACCTGGCGTCCGCCAGATCTTCGACGCCAGGACGACGGGAGAATGACGATGACCGCACCGGCCAGCCCACCGAACCCCAGCCCACCGAAGCCCAGCACAGCGAAGCCCAGCACACCGAAGCCCAGGGCACCGAAGCTCACGATCGACCCGCAGGTCGTCCGCGAGGCGCGGCGGCTGGCCAGCCAGGCGGGCCAGCCGATCGTGGAGATGGCGCGGGCGCACACCACAGTGTCGGTCGAGCGGGCCGTGCTGCGGCTGGCCGGGCTATCCGGCGCCGACGCCGACGGCATGCCGCTGGTGAACCACCTGGTCGACGCGGTCCGAGCGCAGACCGGCCTGGAGCACGGCGTGGCGCTGCCCGCATGGGACGCGCTGGTCAGCGGCGGATATCCCGATCTCGCCGCGCTGGCCGGCGCCGCCGCGGCCGGCCAGGTGTCGCTGCGGATCCCGGCCGGCGCCGACGCGGACGCGGCCAGGACGGCCGCCGGCCACGCGCTGGCGGGCGGGTTCGCCCGGATCGACGCCAACCGCGCGAAGCGGCAGGAGATGATCGACCAGACTGCCGAGCCGCGCAAGCCGTGGATGTACCTGATCGTCGCGACCGGCGACATCTACGAGGACATTCCCCAGGCTCAGGCGGCCGCGCGCGAAGGCGCCGACGTGGTAGCGGTGATCCGGTCGACCGGGCAGTCGCTGCTCGACTACGTGCCCGAGGGCGCGACCAGGGAAGGTTTCGCCGGCACCTACGCGACGCAGGAGAACTTCCGGCTGATGCGGGCCGCGCTCGACGACGTCTCCCGCGAGCTCGGTCGGTATGTGCGGCTGACCAACTACGCCTCCGGGCTGTGCATGCCGGAGATCGCGTCGCTGGCCGGCCTGGAGCGGCTGGACATGATGCTGAACGACTCGATGTACGGCATCATCTTCCGCGACATCAACCCCCGCCGCACGCTCATCGACCAGCGCTTCTCCCGGCAGATTCACGCCCGGGCCGGCATCATCATCAACACCGGCGAGGACAACTACCTCACCACCGCCGACCCGGTAGATAGCGCGCACACGGTCATCGTGTCCCAGCTGCTCAACGAGTTCTTCGCCAAGGAAGCCGGCCTGGCCGACAGCCAGCTCGGCCTCGGCCACGCCTTCGAGATCGGGCCCGACGTGCCTGACTCGTTCCTGCTCGAGCTCGCGCACGCCCAGCTGGTCAGGGAGCTGTTCCCGAACGCGCCGCTGAAGTACATGCCGCCGACCAAGCACATGACCGGCAACATCTTCGCCGGCTACCTGCTCGACGCGTTCTTCAACCTGGCCGCGGTCATGACGGAGCAGGAGATCCTGCTGATCGGCATGATGACCGAGGGCATCCACACGCCGTTCCTGTCCGACCGGGACCTGGCCCTGGAGAACGCCCACTATGTCAGGAGCGCCGCGGGCCGGCTAGGGGAGAGCTTCCGGCCGGAACCCGGTGGTTTCATCGACCGGCGCGCGAACCATGTGCTCGCCGAGTCGGTCGACCTGCTCCGGCGGATCTGCGACGACGGGCTGCTGAACGCGATCGCGGACGGCACGTTCGGGATCACCAAGCGCCCGGCCGACGGCGGCCGGGGCCTGGAGGGCGTGATCACCAAGGCGGACGGCTACTTCAATCCGGCCAGCGACATCCTCGACGACTCGGGACGGAGCCACCAGGTCGGCGTTCTCGCCGCAGCCACCCAGAGCGGAGCAGCGCAGTGACACCGAAGACGCTTGTCAGACCATACGGCGACACGACCGGCGACGGCCGGGTGCAGCTGTCCTTCACCCTGCCGGTGCCGTTCAGCACTCCCGACGACAAGGCCAGGGCCGAGGGAGCGGCGCTGCAGCTGGCCGGGAAGATGGGCCTGGACCCGGCGATGGTCGTGCACGCCAAGGGCATGGGCCCCGACTTCACGTTCTTCGTCGTGTACGGGCGGGTCGGGCACCTGGTCGACCTCTCGGAGGTGACGGTCGCCGAGCGGGAGTTCGAGGAACTGTCGCCCGCGGAGATCAACCTGCGGATCCGGTCCGCGCTCGGCCGCAAGCTGGTCGTGGTGGGCGCGACCATCGGCACCGACGCGCATACGGTCGGGATTGACGCGATCCTGAACGTCAAGGGACACGCCGGGGAGAAGGGCCTGGAGTACTACCGGGAGATCAAGGTGGTGAACCTCGGCTCCCAGGTCGAGGTGCCGCGGCTGGTCGCCGCGGCCCGGGCCGCGGGCGCCGACGCGGTCCTGGTCAGCCAGGTCGTCACGCAGCGGGACGCGCACATCAAGAACACGCGCGAGCTTGCGGCCGCCTTCGACGCCGCCGGACCGCCCCGGCCGCTGCTCATCATCGGCGGCCCGCGGTTCGACCCGGCGCTGGCGGCCGAACTCGGCGTCGACAAGATCTTCGGCAAGGGCACCACGCCGCGGGACGTGGCCAGCTACTTGGTGCACGCGCTGGCCCCGGCCCGCCCGGCCGAGGCTGGCAGCGCGACCGGCCAGGTACCGGCGGATGCACCCGCCCGCGCGTAGACGACAGCCAGGAGACATCCGGATGAGCGATCCCAGCGCAGCAGACCCGAGGCTCGGGCAGACGGTCAGGCATCGGCGGTACGTGCCGTACAGCCACGCGCACTACGGCGGCAACCTGGTCGACGGGGCCTACGTGCTCGGCCTGTTCGGTGACGTGGCCACGGAGACCTCGATCCGGACCGACGGCGACGAAGGGCTGTTCGCCTCGTACTCCGACATCCAGTTCCTCGCGCCGGTACTGGCCGGCGACGTGCTGGAGGTCACCGCCACGATCACCAGGGTCGGCCGCCGCAGCCGGGAGATGCGCTTCGAGGCGCGGGTTCTGTGCCGCGCCGACCCCGGCCGCGGTCCCTCGGCCGCCCGGGTCCTCGATGATCCGATCGTGGTCGTCACCGCCACCGGCACGGTGGTAGCGCCGGCCTAGCGCCCGCCATCAGGCCATCGTGTCACCCGGTCGCCCCGCCGAGCACTCGCCCGTTTCGCCGGTTATGCACCGTTCCTAGTCCACCCAGCGCCCGGATCGCGCCAGATGGATGGCACATTCATCTGCGTTTCCGCGGCTGAATGTGCCATCCATCCTCGCCAGCGCTACGACGCGGCGGCCAGGTGCTCGGGCGACCCCCTGAGCCACCTATGGATTTCCATATGTGGCGCACAGTAACTACTAAATCGCTACCGGTAGCATCGGGTGGGATGAGATCGATGCTGTGCCCGACGCTGATCGAGCGAGATGCCGAGGTTCATGCCCTGGACAACGGCCTCGATCGGGCCATGAACTCAGAAGGCGGGGTTCTTTTCCTCGCCGGAGACGCGGGCGTCGGTAAGTCCCGGCTGGCCAGGGAGGCGACCACACTGGCTTCGTCGCGCGGATTCCACGTCCTGATCGGCCGCGCGACCGAGTCGGCGGTTCCTGTCCCGTTCCGGCCGATCACCGAGGCGCTGATGAAGGTCGCCCGGGCTGGCGTAGTGCCAGATGCCACGGAGATGGCCAGCCACCTGCCCGCGCTCGCGTCGCTCGTCCCAGAGTGGAGCCGTCCCGGCGATGACCGGGCCGAGATCTCGCCGCTGATACTCGGCGAGGCGCTGATCCGCCTGCTGACGCCAAGCGGCTCCAAGGGGGTGCTGCTGGTCCTTGAGGATCTGCAGTGGGCCGACCCGGAGACACTCGCGATCATGGAGTACCTCGCCGACAACCTCGCGCAAACGAGCGTGTTCTGCGTGGCGACGGTCAGGGACAGCGAGCCATCGGCCGGCCTGGCCATCCTCCGGTCGATCATGGCCAGGCGGGCAGCGACCTGCCTCCAGGTCAACCGGCTGGGAGATGGGGCGGTCCGGCGGATGGCAGCCGCCTGCCTGGCCACGCAGGACGTGTCAGGCGCGGTGACCCGGCTGCTGGCCGACTGCGACGGACTGCCCTTTGCGGTCGAAGAGATCCTCGCGACCGCCATCTCGTCGGGCCAGCTCGTCAGTGACGCGACGGGATGGCAGGTCAACGACCAGGTCAGCACGAGCGTGCCCGCCTCGATCGCGGGTACTGTACGCAGCCGCCTCGCCGCGCTCGGCCCCGAAGTTACCGACGTCCTGGCTTCGGCTGCCGTGCTCGGAAGAAAGTTCGACTGGACCCTGCTGCCGAGCATCGCGGACCTGACCGAGCGGCGAGTGCTCGCGGGCTTGCAGCAGGCCCAGGCGGTGCAGCTGATCGAGCCGATCGGGTCATGCAGCAACCTGTTCAGGTTCCGGCACAGTCTCACCAGGCATGCGATCCTGTCGGATCTGCTGGTTCCTGACCGCGCCAGGCGGTCGGCGCGCGCCGCCGCGGAGCTCGAGAACGCCCATCCCGGCCTGCCAGGGGCCTGGTGCGAGCTGGCTGCCGAGCTGCACGAGGCAGCCGGAGACCGGGTGCGGGCCGCCGGGCTGCTGCTGCAGCTCGGCAATCGCGCGCTGGATCAGGGGGCACTCAGTACCGCTACGACGTCGCTGGTCGACGCGCATGACCTGCTTCTAGGCCCGCCGCCGGCCGAGCCGATGCTGGCGATAGCGATCGACGAAGCGCTCGTCGGCGCCCTCGCATACGCCGGGGACTACAGCAAGCTCCTCCCTGTCGCCGACGGGCTGATCGCCGAGCTTGATGCCGCTGGAGCGGATCCGCGGCGGCAGGCGCTCGTCATGATCACGGTGGGGCGGGTCAGCTGCGAGGATCATCGCAGTGCCTCCGCCGCGCAGATATCGTCTGCGCGCGCCATCGCCGACCGGCTGCACGATACCGAGCTCGCCGGCCGGGTGGACGCGGCCGCGGCGCAGTGCGCGATCGACTCGGGCGATCTCGACGGGGCGGAAGCGCTGGCGCGCAGGGCGCTGGCCAGCGCGGAGGTAGCCGGATCAGCCCGCTGGGCCGCCGACGTCGCGTTCGAGGCGCTCGAGGTGATCGGCCGCAGGGAGCGGCAGCGCGATATCGAGGCCGCACGGGCAGCCTTCGAGCGCGCCTACCAGCTCGCAACGGACGAAGAATTCGCCATCGGGCGGATCAGGGCGCTGCACGAGCTCGGCACGATCGACATGCTTATGGACGGCAACGTGGGCCTGCTGTCCGAGGCGAGAGAGCTCGCGCAGCACGCCGGGGCGATCTCCACGATGACAACCATCGACCTCCAGCTCGCGAACAGCTGGAGCCTCGGAACCGACCTGGATCGTGCGATGACCGCCGCCTGCGAATGCGAGAAGGGCGCCAGGCAAATCAGAGCGCGCCGGGTTGAGGCCATGGCGATCAGCTCGCAGGCGCTGATCTACGGGCTACAGGCCAACCGGCCTGAGGCTGAGCTGGCCGCCGAGCGAGCCGAGCGACTCTTGCCAGGCGACCCGGAGCTGCTACTCACTACCTGGGGTCAAGGCCGGGTCGGCGCCTCGCTCTTCCTCAACGACCTTCCGCGGGCGCTAGAAGAGAACAGGATCGGCATCCGGTACGCGGAGCAGGCTCCCCAGAACGCCCCTAGGCGAGCGTGGGGTTTCCACTCGCTCTTGGAGGCGACCGCCGGAGATGACGGGCGATCGGCATTCCAGCGAGCTCGGGCAGCGGGCGCAGCGGCTGCGTGGAACCGCGGCTGGCTGGCCTATGCCGAGGCAGTGCTTGAGGGCAGGGACGGAAAGTCTGAGCGGGCGAGTGAGCTCGCCAGAGCAGGGGACAGGCACATGCGTCCCTTCGCGGCTTGGTGGACGCACCTGATCAGACGGATCGCGGCCCCCGCCGCGATCACGGACGGGTGGGGAGAGCCCGCGCTCTGGCTGCGCGAGGCCGCCGCGGACTTCGATACGAGTGGGCACGCCCAGCTGGCGTCGGCCTGCCGCGGAATCCTGCGCCGGGCCGGCGAACGGGTGCCGAGGTCGGGCCGGGGCAGCGCGCAGGTGCCTCCGCAGATGCGCAGGCTGGGCATCACCAGCCGCGAGATGGACGTCTTCCTGCTAGTCGCGCGCGGGTTCTCGAATGCGGAGATCGCCCGGCGGCTGTATATCTCACCCAAGACCGTCGAGACCCATATCGCCAGTCTCGTCGCGAAGACGGGTCAGGCCGGCCGCCGCGAGCTCGTCGCTCAGGCCGCCCGGTTCGTATCGCACTGAGTTCTATATCCAGGGTTCACCCGATGCGCACATGCCGTCCACTGCGCGAACATAAGTGGGTACAAGGCGCCCGCGCGCGATTGTGCGCGGGCCCGCCTGACTTGAGCGTTTAATGCGCAACAAGACTTTCTTGGCATTTTAGCCCCCTATGGATTTCCATATGTGGCACACAGTAATTACTCAATCGCTACCGGTAGTATCAGGGGTGATGAGGTCGATGCTGTGCCCGACGCTGATTGAGCGTGATGCCGAGGTTCATGCCCTGGACAGCGGCCTTGACAGGGCGATGAACGGCGAAGGCGGCGTGCTTTTCCTGGCCGGGGACGCCGGGGTCGGCAAGTCCAGGCTGGCCAGGGAGGCGACGTCGCTCGCCTCGGCGCGCGGATTTCACGTCCTGATCGGCCGGTCGACCGAGTCTGTCGTCCCGGTCCCGTTCCGCCCGATCACCGAGGCCCTGATGAAGATCGCCCGGGCCGGGGTGGTGCCGGACGATCCGCAGCTGGCGATACACCTGCCCGTCCTGGCGTCGCTCGTCCCCGAGTGGAGCCGGCCAGGAGATGAGCAGGCCGAGATCTCGCCCCTGATCCTCGGCGAGGCCCTGATCCGGCTGCTCACGCCGGGCGGCTCGAAGGGCACGCTGCTGGTCCTCGAGGACCTGCACTGGGCTGATCCTGAGACCCTGGCGATCGTCGAGTACCTGGCCGACAACCTGGCCGACACCAGCGTCCTGTGCCTCGCGACGGTGCGGGACACCGAGCCGTCGGCCGGCCTGGACCTGCTCAGGTCGGTCACGGCCAGGCGCGCGGCGACCTGGATCCCGGTGACGCGCCTGAGCGACGAGGCGGTCCGGCAGATGGCCGCCGCCTGCATGGACACCGAGGAGGTTCCCGGCCCGGTGACCCGGCTGCTGGCCGAGTGCGACGGGCTGCCGTTCGCCATCGAGGAAACACTCGCGACCGCTGTCTCGTCGGGCCAGCTCGTCAGCGACCCTTCGGGATGGCAGGTCGACGACCGGGTCAGCACGACCGTACCTGCCTCGATCGCCGGATCGGTCCGGAACCGCCTGGCCGCGCTCGGCCCCGTCGTCAGCGACGTCCTGGCCACCGCGGCCGTGCTCGGCCGCAAGTTCGACTGGACCCTGCTGCCGGCCATCACGGACCTGACCGAGCCCGAGGTACTCGGGGCGCTGCAGCAGGCCCAGGCGATGCAGCTGATCACGCCGGTCGGGTCAGGCAACAACCTGTTCCGGTTCCGGCACAGCCTCACCAGGCACGCGATCCTGTCCGATCTGCTGCCTCCTGACCTCGCCGGCCGGTCGGCGCGCGCGGCCGCGGTACTCGAACGCGCCCATCCTGGCCTGCCAGGGGCCTGGTGCGAGCTGGCTGCCGAGCTGCACGAGGCCGCCGGCGACCGGGCCCGGGCCGCCACGCTGCTGCTGCAGTTCGGCAGCCGGGCGCTGGACCAGGGTGCGCTCAGCACGGCTATCACGTCTCTAGCCGACGCGCACGACCTGCTCGCGGCCCCATCGCCGGCCGAGCCGATGCTTGCCATCGAGATCGACGAGGCGCTCGTCGATGGGCTGTCCCATGCCGGGGACTACGGCAGGCTCATCCCGGTCGCCGAGCGGCTGGTCGGCGAGCTCGACGCCGTCGGGGCCGATCCGCGGCGCCAGGCGCTGGCCATGATCACCGTCGCGCGGGTCAGCTGCGAGGATCACTGCAGTGCGTCGGCCGCACAGCTATCGGCGGCACGAGCCATCGCCGACCGCCTGAACGATACCGAGCTCGCGAGCCGGGTGAACGCGGCCGCGGCGCACTGCGCGATGGACTCGGGTGACCTCGACGGAGCGGAAGAACTGGCGCGCAAGGCGCTGGCCAGCGCCGAGGCGGACGGATCCGGCCCATGGGCGGCCCAAGTCGCGCTCGAGTCGCTCGAGGTGATCGGGCGCAGGGAGCGGCAGCGCGACATCGGGGCCGCGCGGGAGGCGTTCGCGCGTGCCTACCAGATCGCGGCCGACGGAGATCTCGCCATCTGGCGGATCCGGGCGCTGCACCAGCTCGGCACCATCGACATGCTGGTCGACGGCAGCACGGGCCGGCTCAGCGAGGCCAGGGAGCTCGCCAGCAAGGCCGGCGCCATCTCCACGGCCAACGTCATCGACCTGCAGCTAGCTAATACCTGGAGCCTCGGGACGGACCTGGACCGCGCGCTGGCGGCTGCCCGCCGCTGCGAGCAGGGCGCCAGGCAGATCGCAGCCCGGCGGACGGAAGCTATCGCGCTCAACGTGCAGGCACTCGTCGCAGCGATCCGGGCCGACCGCACCGAGATGGACCGAGCCGCCGGGCGGGCCGAGAAGGTCCTGCCCGGCGATCCTGAAGTGCTGTTCTCGACCTGGGGCCTCGCGAGGGTGACCGCCTCGCTGTTCAATGACGATCTGCTTCGCGCCCTGCAGGAGAGCGACGCCGGCATCTCCTATGGCGGCGACACCGCCCTGATGTCGCCGCGGCGGGCGTGGGGATATCACGCCGTCCTGCACGCCATCTTCGACCGGGACGGGCATGGCGCCATCGAGCGGGCCCGTGCCGCGGGTGCCGCGGTCGGCTGGAATCAGGGGTACCTGGCGTTCGCGGAGGCGGTCCTGGAAGGCCGGGCCGGTCACCGCGACCGGGCATCGGCGCTGGCGAGCGAGGCCACCGCGCTGCTCGCCCCGTACGCGTCCTGGTGGAACCATCTCGCCCGGCGGCTGGTCGCTCCTTCGGCCATGAAGGACGGCTGGGGGGAGCCGGCCGCCTGGCTGCGCGAGGCAGCCGCCGGCTTCGAGGCAAGCGACCACCTGCGCCTGGCATCGGCCTGCCGCGGGCTGCTGCGCCGGGCGGGGGAGCGGGTGCCGCGGTCCGGCCGGGGGAGCGCCCAGGTGCCTCCCCAGATGCGCAGGCTGGGCATCACCAGCCGCGAGATGGACGTCTTCCTGCTAGTCGCGCGCGGGTTCTCCAACGCGGAGATCGCCCGGCGGCTCTATATCTCACCGAAGACAGTCGAGACCCATATCGCCAGTCTCGTGGCGAAGACGGGTCAGACTGGCCGCCGCGAGCTCGTGGCTCACGCCGCCCGGTTCGTACCTCGTTAAGCCTTATATCCGAGTCGCGCTTAACTCAGGAAAGCACCTCACCAAGCTCAGGGTTCACCCGATGCGCAGATGCCGTTCGTTGGGCGAACATAAGTGCGTACAAGGCGCTGCCTTGCTTCCGCCGGAGGGCCAGCCGGTCCTCGGTGATAGCTAGCGGCGCGAGCTGCCCCCGTGCTCGCGCAGTACCTGGCGGACCCGTGCATGAACGTGCACGGGTCCGCTAGCCAGGGGCGTTCCCGCAAGGAGGACGCATGACGACGATCAGTGCCGCACTACCCCCGCAGAAAACGGCCGAGGCGCCAGCCGGCGACCATGGGGCCGTCGACCACGAGGAGCGCTTTGCTTCCGAGGCGGTTCCCTATATGAGCCGGCTCTACCCCGCCGCGCTCCGGCTGACCCGTAACCACTGTGACGCCGAGGACCTCATCCAGGAGACGTTCGCCAAGGCCTACGTCAAGTTTCATCAGTTCAGCCCGGGCACCAACCTGAAGGCGTGGCTGTACACCATCCTGGTCAGGACCTTCTACAGCAGCTGCCGGTACAAGGACCGCAGGGTCGGCGAGGTCCTGGCGGCCGAGATCTACGATGCCACGGACGTCAGGGACGCGCTGAGCGAGCCGCCCAGGTCCGCCGAGTCCGAGGTGCTGGATAACCTCGGCCCCTCCGGCGTCATGCGCGCCCTCGATGACCTGCCCGAGTCCTTCAGGCAGGCGATCTACCTGGCCGACATCGAGGGATACCGGTACAGCGAGATCGCCGAGCTGATGGGCACCCCGCTGGGCACCGTGATGTCCCGCGTCCACCGGGGCCGCGCCATGCTGCGCGAGAAGCTGCACGCCTACGCCCCGCGGCCGGCCCGCACGGGCTCCCCGGCTGCGGATGGCTCAGCTGGCCGCGCAGCTCGGGTGGCTGCTCCCCGGGCGGCCGGCTCGGCAGGCCGCAGGGCAGGCACCCGCGTGCGCCGGCCTGTCGCGCAAGATCCGCACCTGAGCGTCGCCGCTTAGCGGTCCGCCCCGGCGGGAGCATCGAGGAACCCCCCACCTCGACCGCTCCGCCGAGAGCCGGAGGCCGTGCCGAGGCACCCCCGTCCTCGGCACGGCCTCCGCCATCCTTCTGCCCGGCCGCAACGGCCGGGCAGAAGGACTCAGCGCCTACTCGGCCGCGCCGTACTTGGCGATCTCCTCGTACTCGGCCTCGCTCAGCTCGCGCGGCAGCTCGCCCTTGGCGACCTTGGTGCTCTGGACGTGATGCCTGATCGTCTCGACCACCTCGGGATTGGCCAGCGTGGTCACGTCACCCACGTCGGTGAAGTTCGACACCGACGCGATCACCCGGCGCATGATCTTGCCCGACCTCGTCTTCGGCATGTCCGCGACGATCCAGACATTCTTCGGCCGCGCGATCTTGCCGATCTCGACCTCGATGGCGTGGGTGACCTTCGCCTCCATGCCCTCGGCGGCGACGCCCGGCTTGAGGGAGATGTACATCTCCACGATCCGGCCCCTGATGTCGTCCATCACCGGCACGGCCGCTGCCTCGGCGACCTCGGGGACGGTCAGCGCGGCTGACTCGAGCTCCTTGGTGCCGAGCCGGTGCCCGGCCACGTTGATGACGTCGTCGACCCGGCCGAGGATCCGGAAGTAACCGTCGGCGGCCTGCACCGCGCCGTCACCGGCGAAGTACGGCCAGTCGTGCCAGTCCTTGCTGTCCGGGTCCCGGTTGTACTTGGCGTAGTAGACCTCGATGAACCGCTCGGGCTGGCCCCAGATCGTCTGCATGATGCCGGGCCACGGGTTCCTGATGCAGATGTTCCCCGCCCGGCCGCTGCCGGCCGGCACGTCGTTGGCGTCCTCGTCGTAGACGACCGGGTAGATGCCGAGCGCGCCCGGCCCGCAGCTCCCCGGCTTCATCGGCTGCAGCGCGGGCAGCGTGCTGCCGAGGAACCCGCCTGTCTCGGTCTGCCACCAGGTGTCGACGATCGCCGCCTCGCCCTTGCCCACCTCGGAGTGGTACCAGCGCCAGACCTCTGGCTCGATCGGCTCGCCCACCGTGGTCATGTGCTTGAAGTGGTAGTCGTACTTCTTCGGCTCCTCGGGACCGACCTTGCGGAGCATCCGGATCGCGGTCGGCGAGGTGTGGAAGATGTTGACGCCGAGCTCCTTGGCGATCCGCCACGGACGGCCGCCATCGGGGTAGTTCGGCACGCCCTCGTAGATGACCGTCGTCGTGCCCAGCGCGAGCGGGCCGTACACGATGTAGGAATGCCCGGTAATCCAGCCGATGTCGGCCATGCACCAGTACACGTCATCCGGATGGATGTCCTGGTAGTACTTCGACGTTCCGGCGACGTACGACAGGTAGCCGCCCGTCGAGTGCTGGGCGCCTTTCGGGCGGCCCGTCGTGCCGCTGGTGTACATCAGGAACAGCGGCGCATCGGACGGCATCGACACCGGCTCGACGATCGCGCCCGCGTGCTCGGCCAGCAGCTCGTCGACGAAGAAGTCCCGGCCCGGCGCCATCGGCGTCGAGGAGGCGTACTGCCCGGCGTGCCGCCGCCAGACGAGCACCTTGTCGACCTCCTGACCCTGCCTGGCGGCCTCCTCGAGCGCCTCGTCGGCCTTCACCTTGTGATCCGTGATCCCGCCGGCCCGGTAGTAGCCGTCCATCGTGATCAGTACCCGGCTGCCAGAGTCGGCGATCCTGGTACCGCAGGCGTTGCCGCTGAAGCCGCCGAAGACCTGGGAGTGGACTACGCCGAGCCGGGCGCAGGCCAGCATGGCGACCGCCAGCTCGGGAACCATCGGCATGTGCAGGGTGACCCGGTCGCCGGCCTGGAGCCCGGCGAAGTCGCGCAGCACGGCGGCGAACTCGTTGACCTGGCGGTGCAGCTCGCCGTAGCTGATCCTGACATGCTCGTCGGTCTCTAGCTCCGGCACCCAGATGATCGCCGTCTTATCCGGGCTGGCCTGGGCGTGCCGGTCGACGCAGTTGTAGGAGGCGTTCAGCTTGCCGCCGACGAACCACTTCCAGAATGGCGGATTCGACGTGTCAAGTGTCGTGTGCCACTTTTCGTCCCAGGTGAGAAGATCCGCATACTCGGTAAAGCACTCGGGGAACTTGTCCTCAGCGAACCGGGCGAAAATGGCGGGATCCGCCGCATTAGCCTGAGCAACGAACTTTGGTGGGGGCTGGTAGTAGGCCTCTTCCCGCCAGTGGACCGCGATCTGGGATTCGGAGACCTCGGATTCCGGGTTATTCGTCATTGCTCGACCTCCAGCTGAAGGGGATTCCGCGAACCGGCCTAGGCCGTTCTCGTCAAGCAGACCTCGCGCACACTTGAGTGCTACCAAATCGTATCGCCGCAGCACAAGCCTCAACAGGCTGGTTCCCATCCTGCGCCGCGAAACCCGCCCCGGCGGCGGTATCGATCCAGGCACGGGTCTTGCGCACGAGGTTGACATCGCTGCCAGGGGCGGTATCTTCTTGCGAGTCACGTACCGGGTCTCCCGGCGGGGCGCGAGACCGCAATGCGGCGCTCGCGGTGACACGGAGGGAAGCGAAGGCCTTCCTGACCAGTTGCGGCCGGCGCGGCCGGCCGCTCCCGCTCGGCGGCTGGACGGGGTTGGACCTGGAAGGGGCCCAGACATCCAGTAGACAACGAAGGACGATCCCGTTGCCGACGGGACGCCCCTCGGTCCGAAGGATGCCTGGGCCTCTTCCTCGCGCAGCCCCGGTGATCGACTACGCTGGCGCGGTCGGGATGGGCAGATGCGTTCCCTCGATCGCCGGAACCTCCTGGCGGGCTGAAGTCGTTGTTGCTTGTGCCCGGGAGAAAACACATCACGTCGAGGCAGGAAACAAGTGACTTCCACGGATCGGCAGGCAGGCTCGCTTGGTCAGGTTGCCGTCATCATCCCGACCTATAACGAGCGCGACAACCTGGAACCGATCGTCGGCCGGCTCAGAACAGCCGTTCCTGCCGCTCACATTCTCGTCGTCGATGACGGCAGCCCGGACGGCACCGGCGAGATCGCCGACAAACTCGCGGCGGCCGATCCTCATATCCACGTTCTGCACCGGGCCGGGAAATCTGGTCTCGGTACCGCCTATATCGCGGGCTTCACCTGGGCTCTTGAGCACGGCTACGGCGTGCTCGTCGAGCATGATGCCGACGGGTCCCATGACCCGGCGGACCTGCCCAAGATGCTGACTGCGCTGGAAGACGCCGACCTCGTGATCGGCTCCCGGTACGTTCCGGGCGGGACGGTCGTGAACTGGCCCAGATCACGCGAGGCCCTGTCGCGCGGCGCCAACGTCTACGTCAGGATGATGCTGGGCATCGGCGTCCACGACGCCACGGCCGGCTTCCGCGCCTACCGGGCGGCCACGCTTCGCGCCATCGACCTCGACCAGGTCGAGTCGCAGGGTTACTGCTTCCAGGTCGACCTGACGCTGCGCACGGCGGAACAGGGCTTCCGGATCCGTGAGGTCCCGATCACGTTCACCGAGCGGGCACGGGGCGCCAGCAAGATGAGCCAGTCGGTCGTGCTCGAGGCTCTGTGGCGGGTGGCCCAGTGGGGCGTGGCCAGGCGGCTCGGACGGCGGCCGAAGCCGCCGCGTGCCTGACCGCCGCCGCTAGGCGCTCTTGCGCTGCCTCGCGGAGGTGGCGCTCGGCTGCGTGTCGCCCCGCTGGCCCCTGATGATGGCGAGCCGCTCGGCCAGCACCTCTTCGAGGTCCGAGATGCTGCGGCGTTCCAGCAGCATGTCCCAGTGGCTGCGCGGCGGCTTGGCCTTCGATGCGGTCGGCTGGTCCCCGGTCGCCGTCGTCGCGGTCGCGCCGCAGATCCGGCACTCCCACTTCGCCGGTACCTCGGCCTCGGCAGCGAACGGCACGCTGAACCGGTGGCCCTTCGGGCAGTCGAAGGCCACCTCCTGGCGTGGCGCCAGGTCGGTGTTGCGGTCGTTCTCATAGCTCGTGGCGCCAAGGCGGGTACCACGTAGTGCGCGTTCGGCCATATGCTTATTGCCTCCGGGCGCTCGGCGTTCTTACATGTCAACGGCAGGGACACCTGCAAGATTCCCGTCTGCCCGGCCTTCCAATCTCGCAAGCGGGTACTGGATCGTAAGGGATGCGCGTTTCGCACCCGATTGCGCGTCCAGGACGCGGGGCGTCAGGCCAGCGGGTGCGGCTCGCCCCGGCCGACGCGCGGATGCCACTGGCCCCGTTCGATCAGTACCTCGCGAAGAAGCTCCGTCCGGTCGGTCATAATGCCGTCGGCACCGAGGTCGAGCAGCGAGCCCATGAGATCCCGGTCGTTGACCGTCCAGACGTGCACCTGCAGGCCAGCCGCGTGGGCACGCCGGATCAGCGGCGCGGTCGCCAGGCCGACCGGCAGCTGAGCGCAGCGTACGCAGCGGCGCGCGAACGATCCGCGGAGCAGCCGCCCGGGGAGGCCAGACCACAGTGCGGCGGCGCCGACAGGCGACGTGGCTATGCACACCGGGCGGTCAAGCAGCCTCCTCGTTGCCCGCAGCCTGGCAGGCGAGAACGACGTGATGCAGACCCGGTCCCAGGCCGCGGTCCGGCGGATCAGGTCGGCCAGCGGCCGTGCCACCGGCCCGTCCTTCACGTCGATGTTGAACCGTACGTCCGGCCAGGCGCCGAGCAGGTCCTCCAGCAGCGGCACCGGATCGGCCCCGTCGATCCTGGCTGCCACTACCTCACTGGCCGGCAGCCGAGCGACCGCTCCGGTGCGATCGGTGACCCGGTCCAGCGTCTTGTCATGAAATGCCACGACAGCTCCGTCACTGGTGGCGTGGGCGTCGGTCTCCAGGTAGGCGTAGCCGAGCTGGACGGCATGCTCGAACGCCCGCCAGGAGTTCTCGGGAAAGTGCCCGGCGCCGCCACGGTGGGCGAAGGCGATCGGCGTGGGGTAATCAAGGAAGTCGGTCGGCACGGCCATCCTCCCACTCCCGGCGGCGCGCCTCGGCCAGCACGATAGCGGTGGCCGCCGCCACGTTCAGCGAGCCCACCCGCCCCACCTGCGGAATGTAGGCGATCTGGTCGGCGGCCGCGAGCAGGCCCGCCGAGCAGCCGCGGTCTTCGTTGCCGACCGCGAGGCAGACGTCACCGCCGACCTCCGCCTGGTGCAGCGGCACGGCCCCGTCGGCCAGCTCGATCGCGATCAGCCGCAGGCCCTGCGACCTGATCGCGGCGGCGGCCGCCGCCGGCCCGGCGACCTGCTCGAAGGTGACGAACCGGCCGGTGCCGAGCGAGGTCTTGCGGGCCGACGGGTGCATCGGATCGGCGGTGTCACCGCACAGCCACACGTGGTCCACCCCGAACGCGGCCGCGGTGCGGATGATCGACCCGACGTTGAACGGCTGGCTCACCGACTCCAGCAGCAGGCAGACCCTGGCTTGGGTAGCCCGGCGCCAGGACCGGTTGAGCCGCTTGACCTCAGTCGGCCCGAGCTGGCGGGTCACTGGGCCGTTCCGGCCAGATGGCGGGCGCCGGTCACCTTCAGCACTCGGTAGCCGGACCGGGCCGCAGCGCGCTCGGCGATCCAGCCGGACTCGGCCAGCCATCGCTGCAGGGAGTCAGACCCGAGGTTTCGTTGCACCACCAGGAAGGCAGCTCCGCCGGGGGCGAGCCGGTCCAGCCAGCCGGCCAGCAGCACGCGCAGGGCGCTCTTGCCGATCCTGACCGGCGGGTTGGACCAGATCAGGTCGAACCGCGAGGGCAGGCCAGCGTCGTCGGGAAGCACGCAGGTCACGTTGGCCAGCCCGGCGCGGGCGGCGTTGGAGCTGGTCAGCGTGAGGGCCCTGGTATTGACGTCGACGGCCCATACCCGCGCGCCGGGCGCCCGGGCGGCGAGCACCAGCGCGAGCGGACCGTAGCCGCAGCCCAGATCGAGAAGGTTCCCCGTCGCCGGGGGCGCCGGCGCGATATCGAGCAGCAGCCTGGTGCCGGAGTCAAGGCGCCGCGGCGAGAAGACCCCCGAGTCGGTGCCGAGCTCCAGGTGCAGGCCGGGCAGGATCACGTGGACCGATCCGGGGCGGTGCGCGACGGAAGGCTCGCTGGCGAAGTACTGCTCGCTCACCTGCTGGCTGCCGCCGGAACTGTCCGCCGCCCGGCCGAGGCGGCCAGGGCCGGGTCGATGTACTTGCGGCTGACCCAGCGCTCGACGACGAACGTCAGCACCGGGATGGTGCCGGCCAGCAGCACGATCACCGTGCCCGGGCTGGCGACCTTCATCCGCACCATCCGCGTCATCACGAACGCGACGATCACGTAGATGATGTAGAGCATGCCGTGGGCAGTGCCGACGTACTTCACCACGACCAGGTTGTTCGCGAAGACCTGGAGCGGGATCCCGACGAAGCACAAGATGATCAGTACGGTCCCGGTCAGGTAGGCCATCGCCCGGTACGCGCGCACCACCAGGGCGAGCTGCCTGTCGGCGTTCACGTCGTTCCTCCTCGTCTCCGCGCCCGGTCAGGCCGCGACTCGCGGCCGAGCGCGCCTGCCCTGGCGGGTTTCACCAGCGCGGTGTCCGGGCCAGCTAGCGCAGGCCGTGCCACCTGCCATGGGCCTTAACCTCACCGCTGAGCCTGGCCAGGTACGCGTTGTACTCGGCCAGCTCGACGTCCGCCGGGCTGTGGCCGGCCGGTTCGGCACCGGTCAGCCCGCCATCGCCCGTCCCTGCTCCGTCCGGACCCGCGGCCAGCGCCACACCGCCCGCCCGGCTCCGCCGCGCCGCGCCGGGCGGCAGCGTGATCCGCTCGGCCTGGCGGTCGCCTTCGGGGGCCGGGTGCAGTTCGTCCCGGACGGTCTTTACCCAGAAGACGATGCCGAAGATCGCGAAGATCGGCCACTCGAACGTGTAAGCCCAGCTCAGAGTGTTGCCGGCCATCGCGCGGCGGAACTGCCAGTCGCCGAGCCAGCACATCCCGATGACCGCGGCGACCGCGAACAGGTGCCAGCTGATCCACCGCGGAGTCACCAGGATCCGCCAGCGGGAGACGGCCGGGGCGTCGGACATGGCATGAGCCTAATCGAGAGAGCGGCCTGTTCCCGCGCGGCCCGCACGACTGCCACGAATCGGGCATGCCAGCGAGTCATTACAGAGCGTAGCCGGAAGGTCGGTGATAATCAGCTCATGGCTCTAGCAGACATGCTGCCCGGGCAGCTCGGGCTGGCCGGGCGGCTCCCCGGACGGATCGACGACCTGCGCGGACCGGTCAGGGGAGTGATCATGCTTCCGAAGAACCTGTCCTGGCCAGGGATGCGCGAATGCGATATCAGCGACGACCGGAGCCGGCGCAGCCTGTACGCGATGCTGCTCGCTCAGGGCAAGCGCAACGACATCGCGAGGTTCGTCAACGCCGGACTGCTCCGCCAGGACTGGC
>JADGPC010000476.1 GCA_017882645.1 Streptosporangiales bacterium
GTGACCGGCCAGATCGTGCAGATCGTCAGCGAGATGACCGGATACCCGGCCGACCTGCTCGACCTCGACCTTGACCTCGAAGCCGACCTCGGCATCGACACCGTCAAGCAGGCCGAGATGTTCGCCGCCGTGCGGGAACGGTTCGGCATCCCCCGCGACGAGAACCTCCGGCTCCGCGACTTCCCCACCCTCACCCACGTCATCGGCTTCGCCCGCGACCGGACCCCCGCAGCCGAACCCCCCGGGCCGGCCCAGCCACCCGCCACCACCGACACCGCCACAACCGACACCGCAGCCACGGACACCGCAGCCCAGCCCGCCGGGCTGGCGGCGGCCAGGGCCGTGCCCGCCTTCACCGGTGACGCCGCGGCCGCCCGGCGCCTTCCGCGCCGGATTCCGGTTCCCGTGCTCCGGCCCCCGATCGAACGGTGCATCCCGACCTCCGTCACCCTGGGGGCATCCAGCCGCGTCATCGTGATGGCCGACAAAGGCGGGGTCTGCGATGCCCTCGTTCGGCGGCTCGGCGTGCTAGGCGTGACACCGCTAGTGCTGGCGGCCGGATCCGGGGCGGCTGACATCGACGCACGGCTGACCGAGTGGCTGGCGGACGGGCCGGTGCACGGGCTGTACTGGCTCGCCGCACTCGACGCCGAGCAGGCGATCGACGAACTCGACCTGCCGGGCTGGCGGGAAGCGCTTGGCAGGCGGGTCAAGAACCTGCATGCCGTCGTGCGTCGCCTCGATGTCGAAGGGCACCTCGGCCCCCGCGGCTCGTTCCTGGTATCGGCGACCAGGCTCGGTGGCTACCACGGATATGACGAGGCAGGTGCCGTCGCCCCGCTGGGCGGAGCCGTGACCGGATTCACCAAGGCCTACCGCCGCGAGCGCGCTGACGTCCTGGCCAAGGCCGTGGACTTCGCTGTCACCAGGAAGACGGCAGCGCTCGCTGACGCCCTCATCGAGGAGACTCTGCGCGACCCGGGCGCCATCGAGATCGGCCGGGCAGACGGCCGTCGCTGGACCGTCGGCCTGCGGGAAATCCCGTTCGGCGACGGCACCGGCGGGCTGACGATGGACAGCCAGACTGTGTTCGTCGTGACGGGCGCGGCGGGAAGCATCGTGTCGGCGATCACCGCCGACCTGGCCGCCGCCTCCGGCGGCATCTTCCACCTGCTCGACCTGACGCCTGAGCCCGACCCAGCGGACCAGGATCTGGTCGCCTTCACGACCGACCGGGACGCTCTCAGGGCGACGATCAGCGATCGGCTCAAGGCCGCCGGGCAGCGCCCGACCCCCGTGCTCGTCGAGCGCCAGCTGGCTCACTACGAGCGGCTGCAGTCGGCACTGACCGCTGTCCAGGCTGTCCGCCAGTCCGGCGGCGAAGCGTACTACCACGCAGTGGATCTCACCGACGCCGACGCCGTCGCGCAGGTCATCGCTGACGTTCGCGACCGGCACGGCCGGATCGACGTGCTGCTGCACGCAGCCGGGATCGAGATCAGTCACGCCATCGCGGACAAGGACTGCCGCGAGTACGACCGTGTCTTCGATGTCAAGGCAGACGGCTGGTTCAACCTCCTGCACGCCGCGGCCGATATGGAGATCGGGGCGACCGTGGCGTTCAGCTCGGTGGCCGGCCGGTTCGGGAACGCGGGCCAGACAGACTACAGCGCGGCCAACGACTTGCTGTGCAAGGTCACGTCGAGCTTCCGCCGCACCCGGCCTAGCACCCGCGGGATCGCACTCGACTGGACGGCATGGGGCGGTATCGGAATGGCCACTCGCGGCTCTGTTCCCAAGGTCATGGAGATGGCCGGCATCGAGATGCTGCCGCCAGAAGCGGGCATCGCCTGGATCAGGCAGGAGCTGACCGCAGGTCCGTTCCTCGGTGAGGTCGTCGTCGCCGGAGAGCTCGGCAAGCTGACGGCTGAGCTCGACCCGGAGGGCGGGCTCGACATCACCGCGGTCAGCACGGCCGCGACCGGGCCGATGGCCGGATCGGTGACCGGCATGGGCGTCTACTCAGGGCTGACCGTCGAGACAACCCTTGATCCGGCGACCCAGCCGTTCCTGCACGATCATCAGATCGAATCCGTCACCGTGCTGCCTGGCGTCATGAGCGCCGAGGCCTTCGCCGAGATTGCCAGCCTCGCGGCGCCCGACCTGCACGTCGCGGGCGTCGAGCAGATGGCGTTCCTGGCACCGCTGAAGTTCTATCGCGACGAGCCTCGCACGGTCACGCTGCGCGCGGTGATCCGGCGTGATGGCACCGATCTGATCGCCGACTGCACGCTGGCCTGCAGCAGGCAGCTGAAGGGCGACGAGGTACCGCGCTGGACAACGCATGCCACCGGCAGCGTGCGGCTCACGGCGCAGGCGCCGCGGCCCGAGGTCGATGACTCCCCCACCCAGGAGGCTGCCGTCTCGGTGGGCCATGCGGACATCTACCGCCTGTTTCCGCATGGTCCTGCTTACCAGGTGCTCGAAAGGGCGTGGCGCTGCGATGGCGACGCCGTCGGCCGACTCGCCGCGCCGCTGCCGCCCGACCACCTGCCGGCCGAAGTCGGGACCACGACCGAGCCGCGGCTGGTCGAGCTGTGCTTCCAGACGGTCGGCCTGTGGGATCTCGGCCAGGCGGGGCAGCTGGCTCTGCCCGGCCACGCCAACCTGATCCGGACCCTGCACAAGCCGCACGGGGACGGTCCCCTGTTCGCGCTCGTTCATCCGGCCGGCGACGGCAGCTTCGACTGCCGCGTTGTCGACCCGGCTGGCGACGTGCTCGTCCGCATCGACGGATACCGTTCGACGCCCCTCCCGGGGGCGGTCGCAGACGATCTCCGGAACCCGATCAGTACTGCCATGCGAGGCTGACATGCCCTGCCCGACGCTGAGGAAGCGAGCGTGACGGCCATTCACCGGCTCGCCATCGTCAATCGCGGCGAGCCGGCCATGCGGTGCATCTCGGCGATCGCGGAGCTGAACCGGGAGTCCAGCTCCGCGATCACGACGATCGCGCTGTATACCGAGCCGGACGCGACGGCGTGGTTCGTCAGGGAGGCCAGCGAGGCCGTCTCGCTCGGGCCGGCCTACGTGACCGGCGCCGATGGTCACCGGCAGAGCAGCTATCTCGACCTCGACCGGCTGATGACAGCGCTGGCGCAGGCTCGCGCCGACGCGGTCTGGGTGGGCTGGGGGTTCGTCGCCGAGTCGGCGGACTTCGCCGAGCGGTGTGAACGGGCAGGCATCACGTTCGTCGGGCCGGGCAGTGAGGTCATCCGGCTGCTCGGCGACAAGGTGCGCGCCAAGCAGCTGGCCGAGAGCATCGGCGTTCCCGTCGTGCCATGGAGCGGAGGGCCGGTTCACGATGCCGGCAGCGCGCTGCTCGCGGCCGACATGCTTGGCTACCCGGTTCTCGTGAAGGCAGCAGCCGGGGGCGGCGGCCGGGGCATCCGGATCGCGGAGTCGGCGGCCGGCACGAGCGACGCGTTCACCTCCGCGCAGGCCGAGGCGGAGCACGCCTTCGGTGACCGGACGATGTTCGTCGAGCGCAAGCTCGAAGCCGCACGTCACGTGGAGGTCCAGATAGTGGCCGATGGCGCCGGCACCGTCTGGGCCGTGGGCATCCGTGACTGCAGTATCCAGCGGCGCAACCAGAAAGTCATCGAGGAATCAGCGTGCACGCTGCTCGACGAGGCCGGCGAGAAGGCGCTGTCCGACGCGGCGGTGCGGCTGTGCGCCGCGGCCGGCTATCGAGGCGCGGGCACGGTCGAGTTCCTCGTCGATCCGCCCAGCGGGCAGTTCCACTTCATGGAGGTCAACACCCGGCTTCAGGTCGAGCATCCGGTCACCGAGCTGACGACCGGGCTCGACCTGGTCAAGCTTCAGCTGCACATCGCGCAAGGCGGCAGGCTGACCGGGAGCCCGCCCCCGGTCCTCGGCCACGCCATCGAAGCCCGGCTCAATGCCGAGGATCCGGAACACGCCTTCTCCCCCGCGCCCGGCCGGGTTTCCGCGCTGCGGCTGGCGGGCGGCACCGGCATCCGCGTCGATGCGGGCGTCACGGAAGGCGACGAGATCGCGGCCGAGTTCGACTCGATGATCGCCAAGGTCGTGGCCTGGGGGCGGGACCGCGGCGAAGCGCTCAGCCGGCTGCACCGCGCGCTCGCGCAGTCGATCGTCGTCATCGATGGCGGGATGACCAACAAGGGCTTCCTGGTCGGCCTGGTTGACCGCCCTGAGGTACGCGCGGGCAGCTACGACAACCAGTGGCTTGACCGGCTGACCGTAGCCGGAGAGCATCTTCCGCCGCAGGATCCGGTGGCCTTGCTGGCCGCCGCCGTAGAGGCGTACGACGCCGACCAGGCTGCCGTCCAGGCGAACTTCTACGCGGCCGCGGCCCGTGGCCGGCCCGAGCTGCCTGACGACGTCGGACACCGCGTCGAGCTGAGCCTGCGCGGCAACGACTACCGGATGCACGTCTACTGCCTGGGACGCGGCGACTACCGGATCGACACCGGCGACGCGGTCATCAGCGCGGCTGTCCAGCAGCTGGGACGGTACGAGCGGGCCGTGACCTGTCTCGGGACACGTCATCGTGTGGTCGCGGACGTGCAAGGACCAAGGCTGATCGTCGAGGTGAACGGCGTACCCCACGTCATCACCAGGGATGGCGGCGGCCGGGTACTCGCCCAGGCACCCGCGTTCGTCGTCGCCGTGCTGGTGGCTGCAGGTGACACGGTCCGGGCAGGCGATCCGCTGGTCGTGGTGGAGAGCATGAAGATGGAGACCACGATCGCGGCACCGTTCCCCGGCATCGTCCACGCCGTCGCGGTGTCGGTCAACACGCAGGTTGAGGCTGGCGCGCCGCTCGTCGAGCTGCGGCCGTCCGATCAGCCAGTCGATCAGGCCGCCACCAGCACCCGCCTTGATCTCCGCGCCGCGGCCAGCGACGCGCCGCATGAGCACGCCAGTCAGGTGACCCTCCGCGGCTACCTGCTCGGCTATGACCTCGACGAGAACGCCGTCCGCGAGCTGAGCAGGCTGCGAGCCACCAAGCCCACGACCCGCCCGGCCGACCTCCTCCTGATCGGCCAGGAGCAGGAGCTGCTGGAGATCTTCGCCGCCATCACCGTGCTGGCCCGGCGTGAGCCGGACGAGACGGAAAGCGAATTCTCCCGCAGCGCCGAGGCGCATCTGTTCACCTACCTGGCCAGCCTCGATCCCGAGCGCTCCGGAGTGCCCGAGCACTTCCTGGTCCAGCTGCGGGAAGCGCTTGCCCGGTACGACATCCTGTCGCTGCGGCGCACTGCCGACCTCGAGCAGGCGCTGCTGCGGCTCTACCGGTCGCTCGCCCGGGTTCCTGTCACCGCTCCGCTCATCATGGCGATCCTGGACCGCTGGCTGCGCCGCCGCGACACGCTGCCTGCGCTGATGACCGACGAGCGGCTGAAGGTAATCGACCGTCTGATCGCCGGAACGCAGGGCCGTCACCAGCAGGTCTGCGACTTGGCGCGCGAGGTGCGGTTCAGCTACGTCGACGTGCCGACGCTGGCCAGGATGCGGCCGCTGGTCTACGCCGAGATCGGGCAGTGCCTCGACGAACTGGCCGGGCGGCCCTCCGCCGAGCGCATCCGCGAGCTCACCGAACGGATCGTGTCGTGCCCGCAGCCGATGCGGGCCCTGCTGCGGGACAGGTTCCGCGACGCGGATGCCACCACCAGGGTCAGGCTGCTGCAGGCGCGGACCAGCCGGTTCTACCGGATCCGCGAGCTGCGCGACATGCGCTGCCAGGTGTTCGGGTCGCATCTGGTCTGCCTGGCCGGCTACTCGGAGGACGGCCAGGACGTGCAGCTGATCAACGGCTATGTACCGCTGGATGACCTAGCCGACTTCGCTGGCGAGCTCCCGGGAATGCTGAGCGGGCTGCCCGCTGGCCTGCGCGTAGTCGTCGACGTCGAGACCTGGCGGACCGGCGACTGGGTGGAAGCCGAGCCGATGGCCGTCGAGCTGGCCAGCCTGCTCGGCCGGACCGACTTCGGTCATCCGCTGGAACGGCTGGACATCGCCGTCACCAGTGACCGGGGCCCAGACCCGGACGGCGAGTCCGAAGAGCACCTGCGCACCCTGCATTTCACCTTCACGCAGGACGGGTCGGGATTCACCGAGGATCCGCTGTACCGCAACCTGCACCCGATGATCGCCAAGCGCCTGGACCTGTGGCGGCTGGCTAATTTTACCGTCCGCCGGCTCTCCAGCGCGGAGGATATCTACCTGTTCCACGCGGTCGCCAGGGAGAACGCGAAGGACGAGCGCCTGATCGCTATCGCCGAGGTTCGCGACCTCACCGCGGCCAGGAACTCGGCCGGGCGGACCATCGGGTTCCCGCATCTGGAGGGAATGCTCGCCCAGGCGCTCGCCGACCTCAGGCACGCACTCAGCCGCCAGCCAGCCAGGCAGCGCCCGCTCAGCAACCGGATCATTCTCTACGTCCGCCCGACCTGGGATATAGCCCCGGGGACCTGGCGAAGCGTGGCTCACAGGCTGGCCCCGATGGCGGCCGGCCTCGGGCTGGAGAAGGTCGCGGTCCGGATCAGGACCGTGGACGCCGCGACAGGCGAGAGCCGTGACGCGATTCTCGACATCGAGAATGTCGCCGACCGGGCGGTGACCGTCCGGGTCAGGCATGTTTCCGACCAGCCGATCAGGCCGCTCACCGCGTACCGGCAGAAGGTGCTGCGCTCGCAGCGCCTCGGGGTCCCCTATCCGTACGAGCTGATCCGCATGCTCACCCCGCCGGTCGACGCACCCGCCGATTTCCCGGCCGGCGAGTTCACCGAGTACGACCTCGACGATAGCGGCGAGATGCTGGTGCCGGTCGACCGGCCCGGCGGCCGCAACACTGCGGCGGTGGTGGTCGGCGTCGTCACCAACTTCACCTCGCTGGTGCCTGAAGGCATGCGCCGGGTCACGATTCTCGGCGACCCGACCTCCGGCCTGGGCAACCTCGCCGAGCCGGAATGCCGGCGAATCCTCGCCGCGCTGGCCTTGGCCGATCAGCTGCGGGTCCCGGTCGAGTGGTTCGCGCTCTCATCAGGCGCCCGGATCGCGTGGGACAGCGGCACGGAGAACATGGACTGGATTGCGGCCGTACTACGGCGGCTGATCGAGTTCACCCAGTCAGGCGGCGAGGTCAACGTCGTGGTCACCGGGATCAACGTCGGCGCGCAGCCGTACTGGAACGCCGAGGCCACCATGCTCATGCACACCTCGGGCATCCTGGTGATGACCCCGGCCAGCGCCATGGTGCTGACCGGCAAGAGCTCGCTGGACTACTCGGGCGGCGTGTCGGCGGAAGACAACTTCGGGATCGGCGGCTTCGACCGGATCATGGGCCCGAACGGGCAGGGGCAGTACTGGGCGCCGACGCTAGCCGACGCGTGCGCGCTGCTGCTGCGGCACTACGAGCACACCTATATCGTCCCCGGGGAGAGCTGCCCGAGGCGCGCGCCCACCAGCGATCCCTACGACCGCGACGTCTGCGATTCTCCGCACAAGGCCGTGGCCGGCTCGGACTTCGACCAGGTCGGGGACATCTTCTCCGCCGAGCGGAACGCCGACCGCAAGAAGCCGTTCGACATGCGCTCCGTCATGCGCGCCGTCGCCGATGCCGATCACGATCCGCTCGAGCGCTGGGCCATGTGGCGCAATGCCGAGAATGCCATCGTGTGGGACGCGCACATCGGCGGGATTCCGGTCTGCCTGACCGGAATCGAGTCCCAGACGGTTCCGCGCACCGGTCCCGTTCCCGCTGACGGGCCGCCGGCATGGACGTCAGGGACGCTCTTCCCGCAAGCCTCGCGCAAGGTCGCTCGCGCCGTGAACGCCGCCAGCGAGAACCGGCCGCTCGTGGTCCTGGCTAATCTGAGCGGGTTCGACGGCTCGCCGGAGAGCATGCGCAAATGGCAGCTGGAATACGGCGCGGAAATCGGCCGCGCGGTGACTAACTTCCGCGGGCCGATTGTCTTCGTGGTCGTCTCCCGCTATCACGGTGGCGCGTTCGTGGTGTTCTCCAAGCGACTGCACGAGGAGATGGACATCGTCGCGGTGGATGGCTCCTTCGCATCGGTGATTGGCGGCGCGCCGGCCGCTGCGGTGGTCTTCGCCCGCGAGGTCAGCGCCAGGACCGAGCAGGACCAGCGGGTCGCGAGCACGCGGGACAAGCTCGCCGCCGACTCCGGCGGCCGCGCCGACCTCCATCACGAGCTGACCGCGACAACCGCGGCGGTCCGCGCCGAGAAGCTCAGGGAGGTGGCGGACGAGTTCGACAGCATTCATGACATCCAGCGCGCCATGCGGGTGGGATCCGTCGACCGCATCATCGCGGCCGCCGAGCTGCGCCCGTTCATCATCGGCGCGCTCGAGCGGCGGCTGGGGCTTGGCGCGCCGCCAGCGGCACGCAGCGGCGGCCGCGGCTTGAGTGAAGCAGGCAGCGACCGCCGGCGCTAGGCCAGTGGCCTGCTCACCCACTGATGCGCGGGCGCCGCGTCGTCCAGCACGCAGACCGTGTCGAGCGCGGAAGGCGGCGGGAAGGTGCCGCGCGCGCACGCCGTGAGCAGGAAAGAGCCGCTCCGCCGCCAGTAGCCAGGGAAAACGGTGCCCTCCGCGGCCCGGACGCTGAGCGGGGACCAGGTGTGCTCCGGCGGCATCAGGTCGTCCACGTTGACCTCCACCGAGCGGGTATCCCGGCGCAGGCCGGTCCTGAGCACCTTGAGCGCGCTCTCCTTGGCCGACCAGATGAGGTTGGCGGCAACGTCGCGAACGGCGGGGGCGGCGGCGACACGATCGCGCTCCGGCCCGGTCAGGTAGTCACGGACGAACGCGTCGCTGCGTGCCTCGACGAGCTCCAGGTCGCAGCCGACATCCGCGGGCCCGTCCGCAACCAGGCAGGCAGCGCAGCCTGCACGGTCAGTCAGCGAGACACCTCGGCCAGCATGCAGGCCCTCAACGAAAAGCTCGGGCGCGCCGTCAGCAGCCGGGCGGCTCTCGATCCGCGCCAGCGTGGCGTCATCATCTGGCCAGCCGAGTACGCGCGCCACGGCCAGCTTGAGCGTCAGCCGGCTGACCAGGAAGTCCGCGCGCCGCTTCGTGTAGCGCATCCGGGCCGCGTGACCCCGCTCCGTTTCGCTCAGCCATCCGGTTCCCGCTGGAACCTGCTCCTCGCGGCAGGCCAGCCAGGACGTCCGCACGGCACGCTCCCGTGTCATCCGGCGATCAGAACCTGCGGCGCAGCGCACGTGCCGCGCCCAGCCGCGTGTCCGCCATGCTCACGGCGGCCGCGCGCGGCGTGAGGGCGCCACGCTGCTCGCGGTCGATTAGCTCGGCAACGGACGCCCGCATCTTCTCCTCGATCTCGGCAAACGCCTCCGTCCGGCCGGCGCCGCGGTGCTCGGCCGCAGCGCAGATGACACCTCCGGCGTTCGCGATCACATCAGGAACGCAGAGCACGCCGCGGCCGGCCATTTCCTCCTCAGCCTCCGGGGTCGCGGGAATGTTGGCTCCCTCGAGCACCACCCGGGCCGAGACTTTCGCGGCGTTGTCCGCGGTCAAAACGTCGGGCTGGGCGGCCGGGATAAGGATGTCGCAGTCGAAGCCGAGTATGTCATCTCGCGGCACCGCCGCGCCGCCGGGGAAGCCGACGACCGACCCGCTCGACTGCTTGTACGTGAGCAGGGCGGCGAGGTCGAGACCGGCCGGGTCCCAGGTCGCGCCCCGGATGTCGGAGACGGCGGTCACTACCCCGCCACGCTCGCCGATCGCACGGGCAGCGGCGCTGCCGACCGCGCCGAAGCCCTGGATGATCACGCGCGCGCCCGCCAGCTCGATGATCTTGGCTTCGCTCAGCACCTCCGCGCAGATGGCCAGGCCGAACCCGGTAGCGCCTAGCTCGTCGAGCGGCACGCCGCCGAGGGCGCCAGGGACGCCGACGGCCCGGCCGATCTCGTCGTACACGTACGCCATCGACGTCTCGGTGGTGCCCATGTCGGGGCCGGGGATGTACTCGGTGAGCTGCTCGATCGCCCGCGCGAAGGCGCGCATGACCCGCTCGTGATCGGCGGGCGCCAGGTCGGGCGGCGCCGCGATGCCGGACTTCCCGCCGCCGTGCGGCAAGCCAGCTACCGCGTTCTTCACGGTCATGGCCCGGGCCAGGCGGGCCACCTCACTCGCCGTGACGTCAGGCCGCATCCGTACACCGCCGATCGCCGGGCCAAGGGCGACATTGTCAACCACGACGATGGCGTCGTAGCCGGACGCCAGGTGCAGGAAAATCACCTTGGCCGGCCCGAGTTCATCGACCGTCCAGCTGGCCGATCGTTCCGTCATCTCCGCCACCTGCCGTTCGCCACGGCGCGCCAGGGTAGCCGCCGTCCATATCCAGGCTGCACCGCCACGCACCGGCCATGAAGGGGCGTTGGTCCCGGAATCCCCGGACACCGGCCTTAATCGGGATCAGCTGCGTCTGTCCCTATCGGGCGCGCCGGAATATGGTCAGACCATGCTCAAGCGCGCGATCGTCCTCCCGCCCGAGCACCTGTACCCGCCCGAGGAGTGGCGGGTGACGGAGAAGCGGTACAACGACGAGTTCGCCGATCGCGCCGAGACAGTGTTCTCGCTCGGCAACGGCTTCGTCGGCGTTCGCGGCAGCTTCGAGGAAGGACGCCCGGCGCTGCTGCCCGGAACGTTCGTCAGCGGGTTCCACGAGACCTGGCCGATCATGAACACCGAAAAGGCACCAGGACTCGCCCGGCACGGCCAGACGATCGTGAACGTGCCCGACGCGACGATTCTCAAGCTCTACGTCGACGACGAGCCGCTCTTCCTGCCGACGGCCCGCGTGAATTCTTATTCCCGGATACTGGACATGCAGGCGGGGACGCTGAGCCGCGACCTGGTGTGGGCGACGGCCTCAGGGAAGCACGTCAGGGTCCGCTCGCAGCGACTTGTCTCGCTGGAGCACCGGCACGTGGTCGCGATGACCTTCGAGGTGACTCTGCTCGACCACCCGGCTCCGGTGGTGATCTCCTCTATGATCCTCAACCGGCAGGACGCCCACGCCCGCGACGTCGAGCCCCTCGAGGACCAGCCCGGAGATCCGCGCCTCGCGACCGTGCTGCCCCATCGGGTGCTGAACGCGCGGCTGACCGAGCTGGCCGACCAGCGCATCCTGCTCGGCTACCAGACGACCAACAGCGGGCTGACGCTCGGCATCGGCGTCGAGCACGTGATTGACACCGCCTGCCCGTACCAGATGTCCGGCTCGGTCAGCGAGGACACCAGCGAGGTCATCCTGACGGCTGTTGCGCAGCCCGGCGTGCCGATCCTGGTCACCAAGTACGCCAGCTACCAGACCTCGCGAACTGCGCCGGTGACGGAACTGGCCGACCGGTGCCGCCGGACACTCGACCGGACGGTCCGCGACGGATTCGGCTCACTCGTCACCAGCCAGCGCGAGAATCTCGACCGGTTCTGGGATCGCGCGGACGTCCGCGTCCAGGCCAGGCTTCATCCGCTGCGCCAGCAGCAGGCGATCCGCTGGAATCTGTACCAGGTCGCGCAGGCGTCATGGCGGGCCGAAGGGTCGGGCATCCCGGCCAAGGGGCTCACCGCGCAGGCCTACGAGGGTCATTACTTCTGGGATACCGAGATCTACGTGCTGCCGTTCCTGTGCTACACCCAGCCGAGGATCGCCAGGAACCTGATCCGCTTCCGGCACAGCATGCTCGGCTACGCGCGCGAGCGGGCCCGTGAGCTGAGCCAGCGGGGCGCGCTGTTCCCGTGGCGGACCATCAACGGCGAGGAGGCATCCTCCAACGTCCAGCAGGGCACCGCGCAGTACCACATCAACGCCGACATCGCCTACGCGATCAGCCGCTACGCCAACGTCAGGGGCGACGGCCTGGTGGCCGACATCGGCGCCGAGATCCTGGTCGAGACGGCCAGGCTGTGGGAGGACCTCGGCTTCTACGGCACCGACGAGAAGTTCCACATCCACGGCGTGACCGGTCCTGACGAGTACACCACGGTCGTGAACGACAACACCTACACGAACCTGATGGCGCGGCAGAATCTTAGCTTCGCCGCCGCCACCGTGCGCCGGCTGCGCGACGAGCGCTCTGAGGAATACGCCGCCCTGGTCCACGAGGTGGGCCTGCGGCCCGGCGAGGTCGAGTCCTGGGAGCTCGCAGCGGCCGCGATGCACGTGCCGTTCGACCACGACCGCCGGATTCACCCGCAGGACGACACGTTCCTTGAGCGCGAGGTCTGGGACCTGGCCGGCACGCCGCCCGGGAAGTTTCCCCTGCTGCTGAATTACCACCCGCTGGTCGTCTACCGGTACCAGGTGCTCAAGCAGGCGGACATCGTGCTCGCGATGTTCCTGCTCGGTGACCAGTTCTCGCGTGAGCAGAAGCGCCGGAACTTCGAGTACTACGATCCGCTGACCACAGGCGACTCCTCCTTGTCGGCCTGCGTGCAGAGCATCATCGCCGCGGAGATCGGCAGCGAGCGGCAGGCGCTGGAGTACTTCAACTACGCGCTGCTGATGGACCTGGCCAACGTGGCGGGCAACGCCTCGAACGGCGTGCACATCGCGTCGGCCGCCGGAGTGTGGTCCAGCCTGGTCTTCGGCTTCGGCGGGGTCCGCGATTTCGACGGACGGCTCTCCTTCTCCCCCAGGCTGCCGCGCGCCTGGAGCGAGCTGTCGTTCTCGCTGCGGTTCCGTGACCGGCAGATCCGGGTCACCCTGACCCATGACGAGGAGCGCTACACGGTCGAGAAAGGCGAGCCGCTGCAGGTCATGATCGGGCGCGAGCCGCACTTGCTCGCCCCGGGCAGCCCGGTGGCGATCAAGCGCCCGCAGCCGTAGGGAGCCTCATGATCTTCATCACCGCCAAGTTCCGGATCCGGCCCGAGTACGCCGACCGGTGGCCCGAGATCGCCGGCCCGTTCACCGAGGCGACCCGCGGTGAGCCTGGGTGCCTGTGGTTCGAGTGGTCACGAAGCGTCGACGACCCGGCGGAGTACGTCCTGGTCGAGGCGTTCCGTGACGACGCGGCCGGGGCCGCGCACGTCCAGTCGGAACACTTCGCGAGCGCACGGAAGGCGCTGCCGCCGCACCTGGCCGCCACTCCCAGGATCGTCAACGTGACCGTCCCGCAGGACGGCTGGTCGCTGCTGGGCGAGATGGCCGTGCAGGGGCAGGACTGAAGGCGGGCTAGCGCTCCGGCGATGACGAACCGGTACTGGCCCCTGTTCGGCCTGACCGCCAGCTGAAGGCTGTCGCTGTGCTCAGGCTCGGCTGGCCAGGGTCGTCACGCCGTCGCCGGTGAGGTCGGCGTCGGCCTGCTTGCGCCCCGTCATGGCCAGGATCAGCGAGCTCAGCGGGCCGGCCACCTCAGGACCGTCGCCGTGTCCCCACTCGGCGTCGGTAGCGCGCAGCCGCAGCCCGGCGATCCGCCCCTTCGACCCGATCAGCAGGTTCGAGTTCTTGTAGAAGTCCGCGACCGCTACCAGCGCGTCTTCGGGTACCTGGCGCTTCAGGCCGAGCGGCCGGCGGA